>NZ_FRCS01000008.1:300000-411653 GCF_900143005.1 Cryptosporangium aurantiacum | reverse complement strand
GCCCGGTCCCATTCCGAACCCGGAAGCTAAGCTCCTCAGCGCCGATGGTACTGCACTGGTGATGGTGTGGGAGAGTAGGACGCCGCCGGACTTTTACGTTGACGGAGAGCCGTCACCGCCCAACCCTTAGCGGGGTTGGCTGCGGTGGCGGCTCTTCGCCGTTTCCCCGGCCCGCCGGATGACCCGTTCCGGGGCTGTAACAGACGCGTACACCCCGGTTTCGTATGCCACGGCGGCCTTCCGGCCACGGCGCCCTCTACTGCACCCCCCGGCGCGGAGCTCGGGCTGCCGCTTCCGTTGGTATCCAAAGTGGGCGCATCCAGGCGCCCTATAGGTCCCCTGAACGCGTTCACTCACCGCGCTGAAGGGCCGGTGCCTCGCAGCGCACGGATCGCTATCCCGATCGGGTCACCCGCCGTGGCCGGCCACGACGGTCGCGGGCAGCGGGGATGTAGGCACGCACCAGACGGTCCGCTCCGTGATGAAACGCGGATAGGGCCAGCCAGGGCTGGCCCTATCCGCGTTTCATCACGCGCCGCTCCCGCGAGCGACGCAACTCCGGGCTACACAGCGGATCACGGCCCCTCGGCGAGCGCGCGGATCAGCCTCGGAAGTACGCCCTCGACCGGGGCGTCACCAGCAGGATCAGCAACACCAGCGATCCGAGCGCCAGCCCCCAGCCGTCGATCGCGGTGAGCAGGACGTCCACCGACGTGTAGCCGAGCGTCATGACGAACGCGAAGCTGTTGCCGCGGGACAGCCCGTACGCGACCAGCGCCGCAACCACGAACCCGACGCCCAGCGCGGCCGCGGTGCCGAAGTCCTGCTCGGACGCGTGCCGGAGAGCGCTCAGCAGGAACACTGTTGCCTGCAGGCCGACCAGGATCGCGGCGACCACGACCCGGCGGGGACGAGCCTCCGACGTCCGGATCCAGGCGGCGAGACGCCGGATTCGGCTGGTGCGCTCGGTTCGCCGGTAGGGCGCGGTCAACGCCGCCGCGAGTGCGGACGGCTGCTGGTCGGTGGTCATGGCTCCTCCTGTGGCCGGAACGGGTTCCGCTCAAGCGTCCTGGGGAAACCGCAGGTCGACCGTCTGAGGCCCGACCCGGAAACTGTTCGCGCGCCGACGGTGCGCGACAACTGCCTTGCTCGAGCAGGAACTGATCAGTAGGAACAGGACATGACTTCACTCGGTGTCGTTTTTCGTCCCCAAGTACCTCCGGAGCAGTTGCGCGCAGTGGCCCGCGCGGCCGACGAGGCCGGGCTGGAAGAACTCTGGCTCTGGGAGGACTGCTTCTGGCAGAGCGGCATCGCGGCGGCGGCGGCAGCGCTGGCCGTCACCGAGCGGCTGCGGGTCGGCATCGGACTGCTCCCGGTGCCGTTCCGGAACGTCGCGCTGGCCTCGATGGAGATCGCGACCCTGGAGCGGATGTTCCCCGGCCGTTTCCTGCCGGGCGTCGGCCACGGCGTGCAGGAATGGATGGGTCAGGTCGGTGCGCGGGAGTCCTCGCCGATGACCCTGCTCCGCGAACATGTGGACGCCATGCGGACGCTGTTGCGCGGCGAGGAAGTCTCCACGTCCGGCCGGTACGTGACGCTCGACAAGGTGAAGCTCGACTGGCCACCGGCGCAGCCACCCCAGATCCTGGTCGGCGCGGTCGGCCCGAAGACGCTGCGGCTCGCGGGGGAGGCCGCCGACGGCACGATTCTGGACGGCCAGAACTCGCCGGAACGCGTCCGCTGGGCGGTCGGCGAGATCGAGGCGGGCCGGGCGGCAGCCGGTCGCACCGATCCGCACCGCGTCGTCGTGTTCACGTCTGCCACGACCGGCCCGGACGCCGCCGAGCGTCTGCGTCGGGAGCACCAGGCGTGGGGGCACGACGTCACCAGCGATCTCGGCGTCGCCGGCGACGCGGAGGCGTTCGCGAAGGGCACCGCCCGGTACGTCGACGCGGGTGCGGACGCCCTGGTGTTCACGCCGACCGCCGACGAGGCGGATCTGGAGGGCTATGTGCGCTTCGTCGCGCAGGAAGTCAAACCGCTGGTCGGGTAATTCTTCGATCATGTGTGCGATGATCGCCGGGTGGCTGAGCCCTCGGCGCGGGCGACGATCCTGCACGCTGACCTCGACGCGTTCTACGCGTCGGTCGAGCAGCGGGACGACCCGCGCCTGCGCGGCCGCCCGGTGATCGTCGGCGGCGGGGTCGTGCTCGCCGCCAGCTACGAGGCGAAGGCCTGCGGCGTCCGCACCGCGATGGGTGGCCGGATGGCCCGCGCGCTGTGTCCGCAGGCGATCGTCGTCCCGCCCCGGATGAGCGCGTACAGCGCGGCCAGCAAGGCCGTCTTCGAGGTGTTCCGCGACACCACTCCGCTCGTCGAAGGTCTCTCGATCGACGAGGCGTTCCTCGACGTCGGCGGCCTGCGGAAGGTGAGCGGCGAGCCGGCCGACATCGCGGTCCGGTTGCGGTCGGAGGTCCGGGCGCGGGTCGGCCTGGCGATCACGGTCGGCGTGGCCAGGACGAAGTTCCTGGCGAAGGTCGCCAGCGGTGTCGCCAAGCCGGACGGCCTGCTGGTCGTGCCGCCGGACGCCGAACTGGACTTCCTGCACCGGCTGCCGATCGAGCGGCTCTGGGGTGTCGGCACCGTCACCTCGGCCAAGCTGCGGGAACGACGGATCACCACGGTCGGTCAGGTGGCCAGGCTCGGTGAGGCCTACCTGGTGTCGGTGCTCGGGCCGGGGGCCGGGCGGCACCTGCACGCGCTCGCGCACAACCGCGATCCGCGCCCGGTCGTGGTGGGTCGCCGCCGCCGCTCGATGGGTGCGCAGCGGGCGCTCGGCCGCGGCCCGCACGCGGTCGCCGACCTGGAGGCCGCGCTCGCCGGTCTGGTCGACCGGGTCAGCCGCCGGATGCGCGCGGCCGACCGGGCCGGGCGCACGGTGACGCTGCGGCTGCGGTTCGACGACTACACGCGCGCCACCCGCTCGCACACGCTGCCCCGGCCCAGTTCGTCGACGGCCGTGCTGCTCGACGCCGCCCGTGAGCTGCTCGCCGCCGCGCTGCCGCTGATCGAGGAGCGCGGCGTCACGCTGATCGGGGTGGCGGTCGCCAACCTCGACGGCGTCGGTGAGCAGCTGATGCTGCCGCTCGACCGCCCCGACGACGGCGGGCTCGACTCGGCACTGGACGCCGTCCGCACGCGGTTCGGCTCCGCTTCGGTGACCAGGGCCGCGCTTCTCGGCCGCGGCGAAGGCTTCACGGTTCCGCTGCTTCCGGATTGATCGGACTCCCGAATCGATTGTGCGCGGGCCTATCCTCGACGTGTGGCCACGCTTCCGGAACCCACGTCCCCCGGTCACCCCGAGACCGGCGTCCTCCGTGCGTCCAATGCCGACCGCGAGCGAGTAGCGGCGGCGCTGCACGAGGCGGCCGCTGAGGGTCGCATCGACTTGAACGAACTCGACGCGCGGCTGGCCCAGGTCTACTCGGCCCGCACGTACGCCGAGCTGCAGCCGCTCACCGTCGACCTGCCTGCCCCGCGTGCCGAGTTCGTGCCCGCGCCGCCGGAGCCGCACGGCTTGGTGCTGCCGCCCTCGAGGAGCGCGGTGGCGATCATGAGCGGGTTCAAGCGCAGCGGCCGCTGGACGGTGACCAGCAAGTTCGAGTGCCTGGCGTTCTGGGGCGGCGGCACCATCGACCTCCGGGACGCGGTGTTCACCGAGGGCACGGTGACGATCCGCGCGGTCGCGATCATGGGCGGGATCGACGTGATCGCACCCGAGAACGCGACCGTGCACGTCACCGGCTTGGGCATCATGGGCGGCTTCGACCACGGCGCGTCGGCGGTCGGCACGCCCGGTGCGCCGATGATCGTCGTCACCGGGTTCGCGTTCTGGGGCGGCGTATCGGTGAAGCGGCGGCCGAGCAAGGCGGAGGCTGAGCGTCGTCGGCTGGAGCGCAAGCGCCTGAAGGCCGAGAAGAAGGCCCAGGACGAGATCAGCGACTGACGGCCGGGCCGCGGAGACGGCCGGGCGGGAGCGTGCGGCCGCACAGGTACAGCAGCAGGTCGGTGCCGTGTCCGGAGAGCGGCTCGCCGTCCCCGAGCGTCCAGTCCAGGTCGTCCGCGCACAGGCGGATACCGGTCAGGTCGACGCCGAAGACCTTCCGGCCGCGCTCCGCCGACCAGCCGTCCAGCACGGTTCGCAGCGTGGACTCCGGCACGTGCCAGTCGAGCCCGAGGGGCACTGCGATGTCGAGCGCGTGCACGGTGTCGTGGGTGAGCGCGCCCCCGTAACCGCCGCCCGGCGGCTTCCACGGGTGGTTGACGTTGTCCCGGACGGAGGCGGTCAGCTCGGCGGCGGTGAGCGCCGCGGCGTCCGCCTTGGCCCGGCGGTCGGCGAGCCGGTTGAAGTTGCCGCGTGCCAGCGCGAAGTGCCAGAAGAACTGGGCGGGGGAGTAGCGGAACGCCATCGTGACGTGGGCGATCACTTCGCGGACGCGCCAGCCGGCGCAGAGCGTCGCTTCGTCCCAGCGGGGCTCGGGCAGGGCGGCGAGCGTGTCGGCGAGCTGTCGGCGCTGGGCCGCGATCGCGGCGCGGATCTCGTCCATCGGGGGTCCTTCCGGAGTGCGGTGGTCACTCCACCGACGAACGGTGACCCGTGAGAGAGGACAGGCGGCGCTGCAGATATCGGCGTTCGGGTTCGGTCGCGGCCCGGTCGATCGCCTCCCGGTAAGCGTGCGCGGCTTCGGACGCGCGGCCGAGGCGCCGGAGCAGGTCGGCGCGGACGGCGGGGAACAGCGGATAGTCGGCCAGCTCGCCCCGGAGCGCGTCGGTGAGCGCCAACCCGATGTCGGGCCCGTAGGCCATGCCCACGGCCACCGCCTGGTTCAGCGCGACGACGGGGGAGGGGGTCAGCTCGCGCAGCGTGCCGTAGAGCGTGGCGATCTGCCGCCAGTCGGTGTCGGCGGCGGTGGGGGCGGTCGCGTGGCACGCCGCGATCGCCGCCTGCACCTGATACGGCCCCGGCCGCCCCGACGGCCCGAAGCGGCCTGGGGACGGTCCGCGGCTGCGGCGCAGTGCGGCGTCCAGAATGGCCTCGGCCTCGGCGATCGCCACGGCGTCCCACCGGCTACGGTCCTGTTCCTCGAGCGGGACGATCTCCCCGTCCGCAACCCTGGTCGCGGACCGCGACCCGTGGAACAACATCAGCGCCAGCAGGCCGGCGGCCTCCGGCTCGTCCGGCATCAGGCGGTGCAGCAGCCGGGCCAGCCGGACCGCCTCGCCGGTCAGCGGACGACGGACCAGCTCCGGGCCGGCGGTGGCCGCGTACCCCTCGTTGAACAGCAGGTAGAGCACCGCGAGCACGGCGGGTGTGCGTTCCGGCAACAGATGCGCCGGCGGCACCCGGTACGGGATCCCGGCGTGCCGGATCTTCTGCTTCGCCCGCACCAGGCGCTTGGCCAGCGTCGACTCGGAGACCAGGAACGCGCGCGCGATCTCGGCGACCGTGAGCCCGGCGAGCGTCCGCAGGGTCAGCGCCACCTGAGCGTCCAGCGCCAGGGCCGGATGGCAGCAGGTGAACATCAGCCGCAGACGATCGTCGTGGATGTCGTGCGTCTCGGGCGGAGCCGGTGGGTGCGTCGCGACCTCCCGGAGCTTGGCCGCGCCGACGGCGTCGCGGCGCAGCCGGTCGAGCGCCCGGTTCCGGGCGGCGGTGGTCAGCCACGCGCCGGGGCGGCGGGGGACGCCGTCCTCCGGCCACCGCGCGAGCGCCTGGGCGAACGCGTCCTGGGCTGCCTCCTCGGCCAGGTCCCAGTCACCGGTGACGCGGATCAGCGTCGCGACGATCTGCCCCCACTCGGTGCGGAAGGCGTCGTCGATGATCGCGGTGACGTCAGTACTCACGGGATCAGCGGGCGGACCTCGATCGAGCCGTACGTCGCGGCCGGGTGCTTCGACGCGATCTCGATCGCCTCGTCCAGATCGGCGCACTCGATCAGGCAGAACCCGCCGATCTGCTCCCGGGTCTCCGCGAACGGCCCGTCGGTGAGCAGAGCCTCGCCGTCCCGGACGCGGATCGTCGTCGCGTCCGCGGGTGGCCGGAGCCCGGCGCCGCCGTACAGGACGCCCCGTTCGATCATCTCGGTGTCCCAGCCGCCGCAGCCGTCGTTCGCGTGTTCCTCGGCCGTCTCGTCGCCGCAGATCAGCAGTACGTATTTCATGGAGTCCTCCTCCGCTCACCCAACCGACGAACGGCGGCGGCGCGCAAGGACACGATCAGCGCCAGGCCCAGACCGGCTGTTCGAGGTGGGCGACCTGGGTCGCGCGTCCGTGCAGCGCCACCTCGCGGAACTGGTGGAGGACCGCGGCGGTCGGCGCGTGGATCAGGCTGCCCACCAGCGGCACTTGGATCACCGGATGCTCCGACTCGGGGATCCGCAGGTAGCGCGGTTCGACGTCGAGGTCGGCCAGCGGAATGGTGTACACCTCGGCGACCTCGTCGCGGTTCGGCGCCAGCGGGGGCGCGTCGCCGAGCGCGAACACCACCGGTGTGATCACGTAACCGGATCGGGTGGCGTAGTCGTCGAGCGTCCCGACGTACGAGTTCTGCGGCGCCACCACACCCAGTTCCTCGCCGAGCTCGCGGAGCGCGGCGTCCACCGCGTTCTCGCCCGGGTCGAGGCGGCCGCCCGGCAGCGCGAACTGGCCGGGGTGGGCGCGCAGCCGCGACGCCCGACGGGTCAGCCAGATGCCCAGCGTCGAGCCGGTGCGATTTACGACCAGCGCGACCGCGGCGTGGCGTAAGCCCTCGGTGGGGAGTGCGGTGGGACGGAACGCGCGGACGTTGGCGACCAGCGCGTCCAACCCGATGTTCATGCCACGGACTCTACGTCGGGGCTCGCGGTGAACGATGTGGACGGTCGGTTACCCTGCACGCGTGGACGCGCAGACCGACGGCAGGACACCCGCGGAGCTGGACACCGGCGTTCCCCACCCCGCCCGGGTCTACGACGCCTTACTCGGGGGCAAGGACAACTTCGCGGCCGACCGGCAGGTCGCCGACGCGATTCGCGCCAACCCCGCGGGTGAGATCGGGCCGCTGGCCAACCGCGACTTCCTCCGCCGGGCCGTGACGTACCTGTCCACCGAGGCCGGGATCGACCAGTTCCTCGACGTCGGCACCGGGTTGCCGACCGCTCCGAACGTGCACGAGGTCGCGCAGACGATCAACCCCGCGGCCCGCGTCGTCTACGTCGACAACGATCCGATCGTCCTCGTCCACGCGCGGGCGCTGCTGGTCAGCGCGCCGGAGGGTCTCACCAGCTACGTCGACGCGGACATCCGCGACCCCGAGACGATCCTCGCTCACGCTCGGGAAACCCTCGACTTCAGCCGCCCGATCGGTCTGCTGCTGTTGGCGATCGGGCACTTCCTGGACGACGAGGACGACGCCTACGGTGTCGCCGGCCGGCTCGTCGAGGCGCTGCCGTCCGGCTCCTACCTCGTGATGTCGCACCTGACCGGCGAGTTCCAGCCGGAAGAGACGAAGAAGACCGAGGCGATGTACAAGGCGCAGGGCATGAAGCTCCGCGCCCGCTCCGAGGAGGAGTTCACCCGGTTCTTCGACGGCCTCGCGCTGATCGAACCCGGCGTGACGCTGACCCACCGCTGGCGTCCGGACGCACTCGACCGGATCCCGGCGGACACCCCCGGTGAGCAGGCTCCCGGATACGGCGCGGTCGGTCGGAAGGCCTAGGTCAGGGCCAGCGTCACCATCGTGAGGTGGTGCAGGCCCGCCGATCCTCGGGTGCGGGCGATCTCGCCGTTGGTGTACCAGCCGGCGAACGGCACCGATCCGGCCACGGCGCCCAGTGCCGCGGTCTCCCGCTCGACGCCTTCCGGGCCCAGCATCAGCTTGCGGACCGCACAGTCGAACGTCAGCAAGCCGAGCGGCGGCGTGCCGTCCAGCTTCTCCAGGGCCTGACGGCAGGACTCGTCGGCCGCGGCGACCAGCGCGTCCTCGTCGGTGTCCATCAGCCAGACCAGCCCGCCCTGCGGCACGTCCGCGAGGCAGGCCAGCGACCGCTCGTCCGGGTCGCCGCCGTGGATCACCCGGATGTCCTCGCCGCCGCGCCGGTTCAGCCCGAGCGGTGAACGCAGCGCGGCCAGGGCGAACGCCGCCGGGTCGCGGGCGAGGTCGGCGTCCAGGCCGGCGCGGGCCGCGTAGACGTCGAGGGCCGGCTGCTCGTCGAGCTCGTAGACCCGCCCGGCGGCGCTCCGGGTGACCGACATCGGCGCGCCGGTGTGCCGCCAGCCGTGGGCGATGCCGACGCCCAGCGGCGTCTCGCAGGCCAGCCCGACACCGACGACCGCTCCGGAGAGCACCTCGATGCGGTCCGCGGTGCCGGCGATCTGGTAGGTCCGGACGTACGCGAGGTCGTCGCCGGAGCTGCCGCCCACCAGCGGGGTCGCTGCTCCGGCGACCGAGTACGCGCCGCGGACGAGTTCCTGCTGATCCTCGTCGAGGCTGTCGAAGAACAACAGCAGCGCCCGGTGCGGCAGCGTGAGGTCGGCGGTGCACTCGGCGGCGTCGGCCGCGGCGTCTCGTCCGGAACGGTTGAGTGGGGCCACCCGATACGAGGCCTGCAGCCCCGGGCCGCCGTAGGCGGCCACCGTGACCGCGTCGGTGCCGTCGGCGCCCGCTGTGTACTGCCCGGACGTCGAGGTGCCGACGACGATCGGGTTGCCGGTGAGCTGAGACCGGACGCCGTCGACGAGCGCGTCCAGGTCGTCGCGCACCCGGGTGAGGACGACGACGAGCGTGGCGTCCCGGCCGGCCACCGCGGCAGCCGTGGCCTCCCTGCCCGCCCGGCCACCGTCCGCAGCGTCGCTCGTGCCCACGCTGAACCAGCGGGTCGGTCCGTCACCCATGCCAGCCGGGTCGTCCGGCCAGACCCCGACCTTAGGGTTTCGGCTCGGGGCCGACGTGATCGCGCCAACTCCGACGGGGCTCCCAGCCGAGCAGCCGTTTCGCCTTGGAGCAGTCGATGCCGCTCGCGTCCGGCCGGGAGACCGGCCGCAGCTCGGTGGGCGCGTCCGGGTACGCCGCCCGCCAGGACGCGTGCAGGTCCCGGCCGCCGACGGTGTCCGCAGCCGCGATGTAGAGCACCTCGTGGCCAGGTATGTCGGATTCGGCCGCGAGGACGATCGCGTCCCCGAGGTCGTCGGCGTCCACATACGACCAGCCGGTGAGGCTGGGAGCGTCCGGGTCGGCGACGATCGGACCGAGGTTCAGCGGGTAGCTCGCGGCGTTCTGCACCCAGGTCGGCCGGAGCGAGAGCACCTTCAGGTCCGACCGCCGCACGGCGGCGTCGCAGAGCTGCTCGCCGAAGTGCTTGGCCAGCCCGTACGGGTCCTGTGGCGCGGCCGGGTGTTCCTCGTCGAGCGGGAGGTACACCGGGTACCAGGGACGCTCGGCGAAGTGGAACCCGGTGACGGTCTCGCTGGAGATGTTCACCAGCCGGGGCACACCGCACCGGACGCAGGCCTCGACGACGTTGAACAGCGCGCCCAGGTTGTTCTGGAACACGGTGGCCGGGGCGTGACGTCCCGGTGCGGGGATGGCACCGGCGTGGACGACCGCGTCATAGCGGCCGGCTTTCTGGCCCTCACCCGCGCTGAAACCGCCCACCAGCGCATAGACGTCGCCGGCATCGGTCAGGTCGGCCCGCACGTACGGGACCCTCTCTGCCGCGGGCGCGTCCGGCGCCGGACGGTCGAAGGACGGCGGCGCGAGGTCGGTCGCGGTGACGTCGTGTCCGGCCGCGACGAGTGCCTCGACCGCTGCGACGCCGACCTTGCCCCGGGCGCCGGTCACCAAAGTCCTCACGATGTAACTCCTACTCTGAGCGCATGCGCCTCGTGATCATGGCCGACACGCACGTGCCGAAGCGCGCCCGGGACCTCCCGGCGCCCCTCTGGGACGACGTCGACGCCGCTGACGTGGTGTTTCACGCCGGTGACTGGGTCGACGTCGCCCTGCTGGACGCGCTGGAAGCGCGGGCCGCCCGGCTCGTCGGTGTCTACGGGAACAACGACGGACCGGCGTTGCGGGCCCGGCTGCCGGAGGTCGCCCGGGTCGAGCTGGACGGGCTGCGGGTCGCGGTCGTGCACGAGACCGGTGCGGCGGGCGGCCGGGAGCGGCGGTGCGCGGCCCAGTACCCGGACGCCGACGTGCTGGTGTTCGGGCACTCGCACATCCCGTGGGACACCACGGCTCCGAACGGGCTACGGCTGCTCAACCCGGGGTCGCCCACGGATCGACGTCGCCAGCCGTTTGCGTCGTTCATGACCGCAACCGTTCTCGACGGTGCGCTGGTCGACGTCGATCTTCACCGTTTGTGAAGGCTCACGCGGGGGTGCGCCAGACCCTCCCGTGGCGGCCGATCAGGCGGTCGGCGTCGGTCGGGCCCCAGGACGCGGCCTCGTACGTGGGGATCGGGCTGGTGTCGTTCGCCCAGTGCTCGATGATCGGGTCGACGATCCGCCAGCACTGCTCGACCTCGTCGGTCCGGATGAACAGCGTCGCGTCCCCGAGCAGCGCGTCCAGGATCAGCCGCTCGTACGCTTCGGGCGATTCCTCCTGGAACGTCTGGTCGTACGAGAACTCCATGCTCGCGGTCCGCACCCGGAACGAGTGACCGGGCACCTTCGCGCCGAACCGCAGCGAGATGCCCTCGTTCGGCTGGATGCGCAGGATCAGCGCGTCCGCCTCCAGCTCGGTGAGCTGGTTGCCCGGGATCGGCAGGTGCGGCGGACGCTGGAACTGCAGCGCGACCTCGGTGACCCGGGCCGGGAGCCGCTTGCCGGTCCGGACGTAGAACGGCACGCCTGCCCAGCGCCAGTTGTCGACGTCCAGCCGCAGCGCCGCGTACGTCTCGGTCCGGGACAGCGGGTCGACGCCCGGCTCCTCGCGGTACCCGGGCATCAGCTCCTCCCGGGTGCCGCCGCGGGTGTACTGGCCGCGGACGGCGACGTCGGCGACGTCCCGGTCGGTGGGCAGCCGGATCGCCTGCAGCAGCTTCACCTTCTCGTTGCGCAGCGCCTCGGCGCCGAACGAGGCCGGCGGCTCCATCAGCGCCAGCGCCAGCACCTGGAGCACGTGGTTCTGCACGATGTCGCGCATCGCACCCGCGGTCTCGTAGAAGCTGCCCCGGGTGCCGACGCCGAGCGTCTCGGCGACCGTGATCTGGACGGAATCGACCCAGGACCGGTCCCAGATCGGCTGGAAGATCGAGTTCGCGAACCGCAGCGCGAGCACGTTCTGGACGGTGTCCTTGCCCAGGTAGTGGTCGATGCGGAAGACCTGCTGCTCCTCGAACGCCGAGTGCACGGTCGCGTCGAGCTGCCGGGCGCTGGACAGATCGGTGCCGTACGGCTTCTCGATCACCAGCCGGGAGAACCCCTCCTCGGAGCGCGGCCGGTTCAGCCCGGCGCCGGCCAGGCCGTTGATGATCGGCGTGAATGCCTGCGGCGGCGTCGAGAGGTAGAACAGGTGGTTGCCGCGGGTGCCGCGCTGGTGGTCGAGCTCGTCGAGCAGCGTCGCGAGGCTCTTGTACGTCTCCGGGTCGTCGTAACCACCGGACACGTACCGCAGACCCCCGCCGGCCAGCTGCCCCAGATCGCCCAGGCCGGAGTCGCCGAGGACCGAAACTCGGAACTCGTCGTCGGACATCGGCGTGCGCGCGACGCCGACCAGCGCGAACTCCTTCGGCAATCTCCCGTGCCGCGCCAGGCTCGCGACAGCAGGGATCAGCTTCCGCCTGGTCAAGTCCCCGGACGCGCCGAAGATCACCAGCGTGGATGGCGGTGCGCTCCGGTCGTCCGCGTACTGCGCGGCGATATCCATCGTCGATCCCTCTCGTGCTGCGGCCGTCTGTATCGATGCAATCGTTAGTCGACGTCGGTCAGACTGCCAGGTCCGACTGAACTACGGATGACTGGTGCGTTCGGTTGAATGCGGGACCGAATCCGGCGGTCCGGGGCGCTGCGCTCAGTATGCGAGTCGCTCGGTCGGGTTGACGACCGCGATGGTGGCTGCAGGATGGGACCCTGCAGCGAATGCGTACTTCATTGCGGACGCCGCTCGCGGGGTCATCCCGGGTGCCGTTCCGGGCTCCCTCGTGGTCGCCGTTCGGGGCCTCGTTGCAGGTGCCGTTCCTGGTCGGTGCGGTGGTGCTGGCTGCGGTGCTCGTACCGGTGCTCGGGGTCGGTGGCCGCCCGCTCGGTGTCGACCTGGCCGTTGGGCGTGTGTTGTCGTCGCCGGGGTCCGACCTCGCCGGCGCGGTGACACAGCTGGGTTCGGGCGCGGTGCTCTATCCGGTGCTCGCCGTGCTGGCGTTCGTGCGCGTTTCGTCGGGGTCGTCGTGGCGCCGTGCGGTGGTGCCGCTGGTCGTGCTGGCCGTCGCGCAGATGATCGAAGCGGTCACGTTCGTGACGCTGGTTCGCCCGACGCCGCTGGACGGCTCCGGCTCGTTCTCGTCCGGGCACGCGATGGCGGCCGTGCTGGGGTGGGGCCTGGTGGCGCGCGAGTTCCGGCGACCGCGCCTGTTCTGGCTCGTCGGGATCGTGGGCGTCGCGGTGGGGCTGAGCCGGGTCGTGCTGGGGTTGCACTGGGTCACCGACGTGGTGGCCGGGTGGGCGCTGGGCGTCATGGTGCTCGCCGCGGTGGCGGCGTGGCCGGCGCCGGTCGGTGGGGTCCGTGCGCCCGTCCTCGAGCCGTCGGGCCCTCCGCGGTGGCTGACCACGTCGCGGGGCGCCTGGGTGTTGCCGGGGCTCGCGCTGCTGGTTCCGCTGGTGCCGCTGTTCCTGGTGTCCGGCGACGATCGGATGAAGGACCTGCTCGTCTACTACGGCGCCGGCAGCACCGCGGGGACCGGCTCGGACGTCTACGAGTTCCGCACGGTGTTCGACATGCCGTTCACTTACCCGCCGTTCGCCGCGGTGCTCAGCGAACCGCTGTCCCGGGTGCCGCTCGGGCTGTTGCAGGTGCTGTGGGTGGCGGCGTCGCTGGCCGCGCTGGTGGGCGTGGCGCGGTTCGCCATGCAGCCGGTCGTCGCGCGGATCGGGTTGCCGTTGACGCTGGCGCTGCTCCTGGTGTCCGCGCCGGTCCGCAGCCACCTCCGGTTCGGGCAGGTGGGGCTGTTTCTGGTGTTGCTGGTCGCGGTTGATCTCCTTCGCCGGCACCGCCGGGAGGGGATCGGTCTGGGCGTCGCGATCGCGGTGAAGCTGACCCCGGCGGTGTTCGTCCCGTGGCTGCTCGTCACCCGTCGCTGGCGGACGTTCATGACCGTGACCGTGACCGCGGTCGGCGCCACCCTCGCCGGGCTGTTGCTGCTCTGGCCCAGCGCCGCAGAGTACCTTTGGCGCGCGCTCTGGGACTCGGACCGGTTCGGCGCCAACGACGTCGTCGGCAACCAATCGGTGCGCGGCATGCTGCTGCGCACCGGCCTCCCCGACCACACCGTGTCCCTGCTCTGGCTCGCGTCCGCGCTACTACTCGTGGCGGTGGCGACGCTCGGCGCCCGCCGGCTCGAGCGCGACGGAAACCGACTCGGCGCGGTCGGCGTGCTCGCGGCGCTGTCGGTCGCGGTATCGCCGATATCCTGGGTGCATCATCTGGTGTGGCTGGTGCTGCCGCTGTCCGCGCTGGTGGCGGCGCGCCGCTACGTGCCTGCCGCGGTCTGGGCGGTGCTGCTGACGGTCAGCCTTCCCTCGATCGGCGCGGCCGGTCTGCGCGCGGGTGCTGCTCACCCGGTGTTCTGGCACTTCGTGGTGGACGCTCAGGGGCTGACCGCCGTGGCGGCGGTGCTGTTCCTGCCGTGGGCGGTGCGGGCCCGACCCTAGCTCAGCGTGGGACGCGGCCGGTGGCGGCGATGAGCTGGTCGAAGAGCGGCGCGTCGGCCGGGACCTTCACCCTCGGACCGAACAGCCCGGGGATTCCGTCGGGGCTCGAGGCGGCGATCGCGTCCACCCACGCATGGGCGGCGCGCACGGCGTCAGCCAGCGCCGGGTCGTCGCCCGGGTAGCGGCGGCCGAGGGCGACGGCCAGGTCCCAGCCGTGGACGAGCACTTCGTTGAGCGCGACGGCCGCGGCCTCGTCGGCGGCCATCGGGAGGCCGCCGGCGCTGGTGTGGCCGCTGCGGGACTCCGGCGCAGCCCAGGCGTCGGCGAGTGCGGTCAGGCGGGTGGGGATTCGGTCGCGCCAGTCGTCGCCGAGGTGCGACACGTCTGGGGTCGGCGGCGGGCCCGGGTCGACGGACTTCGTGGCGGCTCCGGTGAACGCGACCGCAAACGTGTCGATGTGGTCGAGCAGCTCACCGACGGGGATGCCGCCGCAGGGCGTCCGGGTCGTGAGCTGGTCGTCGGACACGTCCCGGATGAGCCCGCACAGGATCTCGGCGGGAGGACGCAGGTCGGCCGTCATGACACCGACCGTAGACGGCGGCGCGCCGAACGAGCGGCGGTACGCGTGAGCCAGCTACCCGACAAATCGGTGGCGAGGGTTGCGCGGGGTGGCTACGGTGCGAAACGCGCCTGGACAGGCGCTGTATCAGGACTCGAAACGAGGGGAGCCGGCCGTGCGCTACCGCACCGCTGTCATCGTCCCCCGGTCGTTGTTCGAGGTGATCCTGGTGTCTTCGGTGAGCCCGGTGTTCCAGCCGCGCGGCTGATACCGGAAGAACGGACGCCCACCCGCGAGAACGCCTCTCGCCGGGCGTCCACATTGCGCAGTTCTGGCAGAGCAACCAGAGAGGGCCGGAAGGCCATGCGCGCCGTACGCACCACCGAAACCCTCGCCCGCGTCCGCAACCTGGGCATTCTCGCCCACGTCGATGCCGGCAAGACCACCACCACCGAACGGATCCTCTATGCGACCGGTACCACCTACAAGCGGGGCGAGGTGCACGACGGCACCACCGTCACCGACTTCGACCCGCAGGAGCGCGACCGCGGGATCACGATCTTCTCGGCCGCGGTCAGCTGCGTCTGGGACGACCACCGCCTGAATCTGATCGACACGCCCGGCCACGTCGACTTCTCGGTCGAGGTGGAACGGTCGCTGCGGGTGCTCGACGGGGCCGTCGCGGTGTTCGACGGCGTGGCCGGCGTCGAGCCGCAGAGCGAGTCGGTCTGGCGGCAGGCCGACCGGTACGGCGTGCCGCGGATCGCGTTCGTCAACAAGCTCGACCGGGCGGGCGCGGACCTCGACGCCGCGGTCGAGTCGATCCGGACGAGGCTGTCCGCGGTGCCGCTCGTCGTGCAGCTGCCGATCGGCCGGGAAGACGGTTTCACCGGCGTCGTCGACCTGGTGGCGATGCGGTCGTTGACCTGGGAGGACGAGCTGAAGCGCGGCCCGATCCCGGATCAGCTGCGGGAGGAAGCCGACGCGCGGAGGAGACGTCTGGAAGAGGCCGTGGCCGAGTTGCATCCGCTCGCGTTGGAGGAGTTCCCGAACCTCTCCGAGGCGACGCTGACCGCAGCGCTGCGCGACCTGACCCGCACCGGCGCGGGGCTGGTCGTGCTGTGCGGGTCGGCGTACCGCAACCGGGGCATCGAGCCGCTGCTCGACGCGGTCGTGGCCTACCTGCCGTCGCCGCTGGACGTGCCCGCGGTGCGCGGTACCTGGCAGGGGCACGACGAGGAGCGTCCGGCCGATCCGGAGGCACCGTTCGCCGGGCTCGTGTTCAAAGTGTCCGCGACCCCCACCGGTCGGCTGACCTACGTCCGCGTGTACGCGGGCACGCTCGCGAAGGGAGGACACGTGCTGGACGCCGCAACCGGACGCACCGAACGGATCAGCCGGATCCTCCGGGTGCAGGCGGACCGGCACACCGAGGTGCCGCGCGCTGGTGCCGGCGACATCGTGGCGCTGGTCGGTCCGAAGGCCGCCGCGACCGGCGCGACGCTGTGCGCACCGAACGCGCCGCTGCTGCTGGAACCGCCGACGTCACCGGAACCGGTGGTGTCGATGGCGGTCGAGGCTCGGCGGGGCACCGACACCGAACGGCTGGCCACCGCGCTGGCCCGGTCGGTGGAGGAAGACCCGGCGCTTCGCGTCCGCACGGATCGGGAGACCGGGCAGACGCTGCTCTCCGGCATGGGGGAACTCCACCTCGAGGTGGCGGTGGAGAAGCTGCGCCGGGACTACGGTCTCGCGGTCAACGTCGGCCGGCCGCAGGTGGCGTACCGGGAGACCGTGGTCTCCGGCACCGAGGGGTTCACGTATCGGCACGTCAAGCAGGACGGCGGCGCGGGTCAGTTCGCGGTCGTGGTGCTCGACGTCTCGCCGGGCGAGGACTTCGAGTTCACGTCGTCGGTGGTCGGTGGCCGGGTGCCGCGCGAGTACGTCCGGGCGGTCGAGGCCGGCTGCCGGGACGCGCTGGCCGAGGGTCCGCACGGGCATCCGGTCATCGGCGCCCGGGTGCGGCTCACCGACGGCGCGACGCACTCCAAGGACTCCTCGGAGTTCGCGTTCCGCACCGCCGGCAAGCTCGCGCTGCGGGCGGCGCTGCGGGCGTGCGTCACCGCCGTGCTCGAGCCGGTCGTCGAGGTCACGGTGACCGTGCCCGAGGGCGCCGTGGGCAGCGTGCTCGGTGACCTGACCGCGCGTCGCGCCCGGGTCACCGACTCGGCGACCCGCGGTGGGACCGTCGTCGTGACGGCGGTCGTGCCGCTGTCCGGGCTGTTCGGGTACGCGACCCGGCTGCGGAGCCGCAGCCAGGGCCGCGGCACGTTCAGCACACGTCCGGCCGGCTACGCGCAGGTACCGGCCTGACGCGACGCGGGGTGCCGCCTTCCGGCGGCACCCCGCTTTGCGTTCAGAGCAGCCGCAGGTCCTCGGCGGTGATCGAGCGGCGGCGTACGAGCAGGTGCGCCACCTCGTAGTAGTCCGGCAGGGTCAGCGCCCGGCGACGGCTGACCTCGACGTCCTCGTCGGTCTCCGGCGCGGGTGCGAACACCCGAATGCCTTTGTGGACGACGCTCGGCGCGGCGGGAAGCCCGAGCTCCTGCTCCTCCAGGCGCCGCCGTGCCTCCACCCGTTCCCGCAGATCGGGGACCTCGGTGAAGTAGAGGTCGCAGAGCCGGCGCACCTGGTCGCGGATCTGCTTGCGGCTCCTGGTGGCGAGCCTGCGCTGCACCTCCTCGTACGAGGCGGGCAGTTGTTTGCCGCGCAGCAGCGGTTCGCAGAGCGCGGCGGCCACCGGTCTCAGCTCGGTCGGAACCGGCGGGAGGCTCGTCGTCGGACGGTCGTCGAGCACGGTCGGCAGCGCCGGCTCGATCCGCTGCTGAGCGACGACGAGCACGCAACCGTCCGGGCCCCGGACGTACGCCAGGTCACCGGGGATCGATTGGGCCGCCCCGGGATCGGGCCGGGCCGGGTCGCGCGGTGGCAGCGGCGGTTGCGGTGGCATCCCCGGTTGGGTGATCCACAGTTCGTGCTTCTCCGACAGGTTGCGAACCCAGAGTTCCCCCTCCATACGCCAGATCCGTCCGGCGACGCGTGACAGTGACTCTCCGTTGATCGCCGAAAAAATGATGAGATCGCATTTGTCGTCGCGACCGAACGTGATGCGGTCGCCTTCCTTGACGAAGGAATAGACTTCCTCCGGCTCATACAGGTACCAAACGGATAACACAGGGTCTTGCGACATCGGTCCCCCCACCCCAGTGATCGGCCCACCCCCGTATTCACATTCTGCGCCCAGGAATCAAATCGGAAGAGGGGCGTCCGGTGAGCACAGTGGGTAATCAGGCTGGGCGGCCGCCCAGGGATCAGCTGGGCGCGACGGCGAACGCGGTGACTGCTTTGGCCAGAACCTGGTCGCTACCAGCGGAGTCCGACAGCGTCAACGCACCCGGCGGCGACCCGTGGACCCCGTCCGGCGCCACCGTCGACGGACCGGTCAGCAACGCCGTGCGCCCGTCGCCGAGGTCGGCGCCCTGGCGCGCCCGTGCGCCGGTGCTGCGCCACACCGTGCCGTCCCGGCGGTGGACCTGCGCGGTCGCCGAGGCGGTCGGCCTGCTCGCGGGCGTCGCCGCGCACGGGCCCGGACCCTCCAGAAGGGACGCGTAGACCGTCCCCGCCTCGTCGAACCAGAGGTCGGAGACGAACTGCGGCACCGCGGAGAGCGGTGGTGCGATCGGGGATCCCTGGCCGGACGCGAGGTCGACCAGGACGACGGTCTCGGTAGCGGGACAGCCGGTGACCGTCCGGTCGACCGCGTATGCCAGCTGCGACCCGTCCGCACTGAGCGTGCCGTGCCGCGGCGTGGCCTCGGCGCCGGTGTCGTGGACGCCTGCCGCCGTGCCGTCGGCGTTCACCCGGTGGATGGCGCTGGAGCCGCCCGGCGCCGCGGCCGTGGCCACGAACACGCCGTCCGCGCTGCCCACCAGCAGCGACAACACCGGGCGGTCGCCGCCCAGATCCACGGACAGACCGGAGAGCTGCAGCGGCTGCGGCGAACCGGAGTCGGGGTAGCGGTTCACGGTGTCGACGGGCTCCGCGGCGTCGGAGATCAGTTCGTCGCCGTGCCACGCGACCGCGCCGCAGCGCGGGTCACACGTCCACTGCCGAACCGCGCCGCCGGTGACCGGTGCTTCGCCGACCCGGGTCGTCCCGGTCGTGGTCTGCACGGCCAGCCACGCGAGCCGCTCGCCGTCACCGGACCAGATCAGGCTCTCGACACGCCAGCCCGACGGAACCGGCGCGACGGTCGTGAACGTGCCGGTGGAGTCACGGATCCGGACGCCGGCGCCGTCGGCCACCGCGAGCCGCGGAACGGCCTCCTGGGGCGCGGCGTCCCGCTCGTCGGCGGACGTCTGGCAGGCGGACGCCGCCACCGCCACGACCAGGCCGGCGACGAGAGTTCTCGACCTCGTCATGGGTACCCCCGGACCACGACTACCACGGCAGGTGCTCATCCTGGCCCCGGGGGAGGACCGGGCGGGTGGCTTTTGGCCGCTGCCCAACCGGTTGGGGCACCTGCATGACAGCCGGACGGAGGAAGTGCCGACCCGCTACCGCGGACGCCAGCGCTTCCACAGCGCGGTCGCGGCCGCCCGCGTCTTGCTGTCCCAGACCAGCTCCACCTCGACGGTCATCTCCGCCTCGGTGGCCGACGCGACGACGGCTCGCAACTCGACGGTCTCGGTGAGCGGGGCCGGACGCAGATACCGGACGTCGAGCCCGGCGGTGACGTACGCCAGCGCCGCGCCGGGCAGCGGTGGCCAGCCGCGCCGCTCGGCCTCCAGCATCACCGCCGCCGCGCTGTGGCAGTCGAGCACGGTGGAGATGATGCCGCCGTTGAGATAGCCGAGGCCGTTGTCGTGCTCCGGCCACGGGGTGAACGCCGCACTGACGTGGCCATCGGCGGGGTAACTCCGCAGTTTCAGCCCCTTCGGGTTGCCGTGGCCGCAGCCGAAGCACGGCAGCTTCGGATAGAGCCGCTCCTGGATGCTCAGGGTGTCGTCGGTCATCGGGCCTCCGCTCGTCGCAAATTCAATTGTCGCCTCATCCGGCGGTCTCTACGGTGGTTCCCGTCAGCGCGGAACGAAGGGCAGGAACCATTATGTGCACCGGCTTCGAGCTGGGACATCGGCGGGAGTAGCGGCGAATTCCGCGCTCTTCTCGCCGCCCTTTCGGATGCCGAATGAGGCGGCTTTTTGTTTTGCGCTCTCACCAAGGACCGGTGCCGGGAACGGACAGTGCAAGCCTCGGGCCGGCTGCGACCTGACGCGTCGTCGCGGCTCGCCGGCGGGAATGGCCACCCGCACAACGAGGCAGGTGCGCCGTCCCACCCCGGCACCTCAAACGACACACCGATCGACGAAGGGAGACCCGGTGGACGTCCTCGTACTGAACGCCGACCTCGGCCCGCTGCACCGGGTCAGCTTCCGGCACGCCGTCCGGATGCTCGTGCGCAGAGTCGCCGAGGTGCACGAGTCCCACCCCGGCCGGCTCGTCGGCACCTACCCGGCCCCGCGAGTGGTGCGGCTGGTCACGTACGTGGTGACCCGCTGGCGGCACAACCGCGGCCCGGCCTGGACCCGGCCCGGCGTGCTGGTCCGCGACGGCAGGCGCTGCGCCTACTGCGGACGCCCGGCCTCCACCGTCGATCACGTGCTGCCGCGCTCGCGTGGCGGCGCCAACACCTGGACGAACACGGTCGCCGCGTGCGGCCCGTGTAACCACCGCAAGGGCGACCGGACGCCGAGCGAGGCCCGGATGCCGTTGCAGATCATCCCGGCGGCGCCCACCTGGGCGGCGCTCGGAAAGTGAGGCCGGCGGGCCCGGGCGAATCCCGGGCCCGCCGGACTAGTTTGTACGCGTGAACGGACCGCGCCGCGCACCGGGCGACCTGCTCGTGCACCTGCGCCGAGCGCGCGACCACGCCGACCGGCACTACCGCGAACCGCTCGACCTGGACGCGCTGGCAGCGGTCGCCGGGCTCAGCAAGTACTACTTCCAGCGGATGTTCACCGCGACCTACGGGCTCTCACCCGCCGCGTACGTCTCGCAGCGCCGGGTGGAGCGCGCCCAGGACCTGCTCCGGGCCACGAACCTGACCGTCACCGAGGTCTGCACGGCGGTCGGCTTCGCCAGCCTCGGCTCGTTCAGCAGCCGGTTCCGCGAGATCGTGGGGGAGAGCCCGAGCGAGTTCCAGCGCCGCTGGGCGGCGACCGGCGCGCCGCACATCCCCGGCTGTTTCGTGTTCATGTGGGGGCTCGCCGAGAAACGAGCAAGCGAGGAGAAGCGCGAGGAAAAGCCGTCCTCCTAGCCTGGTCCCATGATCACCAACATCTCGATCACCAGCGTTTTTGTGAAGGACGTCGACGCGTCCAAGGCCTTCTACCTCGACGTGCTCGGGTTCGCCGAGCACACCGACATCACGCTCGCCGACGGCTCCTACCGCTGGTGCACGATCATGCACCCGTCCCAGCCCGAGCTCCAGGTGCATCTGACCGTGCCCGGCCCGCCGCACTCACCGGAGATGGTCGCGGCGATCAACCGCGCGCTCGACGAGGGCGGCATGCACGGGCTCGGCATGGACGTCGACGACTGCCGCAAGACCTACGACGACCTGCGCGCGAAGGGCGTCGAGTTCCTGCAAGAGCCCGAGGAGCGTCCGTACGGCGTCGAGGCGGTCGCGCGCGACAACTCCGGCAACTGGATGGTGCTGGTCGAGCACCGCGCCTTCTCGCCAGGTGACTTCGACTGATACCCGGCCCATTACGGTGGGGGTATGGCATCTACTGCGCCGTTGGTCGTGGTCATGGGTGTGACCGGCTGTGGCAAGAGCACAATCGGCGCGCTACTCGCCGAGAAGCTGGACATCGCGTTCGCCGAGGGCGACGACCTCCATCCGCCGGAGAACGTCGCCAAGATGAGCGCCGGTCAGCCGCTGACCGACGAGGACCGGTGGCCCTGGCTCGGCAAGATCGCCGACTGGCTCGCGGATCACGCCGCCGAGGGCGGCGTGATCCCGTGTTCTGCGCTGAAGCGCAGCTACCGCGATCGGCTGCGGCAGGGTGCCCCGGGTGTCTGGTTCCTTCATGTGGACGTTGATCGCGAGACGATCGTGCGGCGGGTGAGCGAGCGCAAGGGGCACTTCATGCCGGCAACGCTCGTCGACTCGCAGTTCGCGACGCTCGAGCGGCTCGGCCCCGACGAGGCGGGCGCGGCGATCGACGGCACGCAGACACCCGAAGGCATCGTCGAAGAGGCGCTGCGCACGCTTGGATAGGCCCATGGGTAGCGAGGAACGTGCCGGGGTTTCGCTCACCAACCTCGACCAGCCACTGTTCGACGGGGCCGACGCGACCAAGCGTGACCTGGTCGACTACGTCGACGCGCTGCACGAGCGGATGATTCCGCACCTGCGGGACCGGCCGCTCTCGGTGATCCGGGTGCGGCCGGGCCAGCAGCCGTTCATGCAGAAGAACGTCTCGAAGTACACGCCGGACTGGGTGCCGACCGTCAAGCACTGGGCGGAGTCGTCGCACCGTGAGATCGCCTACGCGCTCGGCAACGACCGCCGGACGCTGCTCTGGCTGGCCAACCAGCGGGCGATCGAGTACCACGCGGCGCTGGTGCGCGCCGGGCACTGGGACCGCCCCACGCACCTGATCATGGACATCGACCCGCCAGAAGGTGGCGCGTTCGAGCTGGCGGTCCGCGCGGCGCACCTGGTCCGGCGCGCGCTCGCCGACATCGGGATGGCCGGGGCCGTGAAGACCAGCGGTTCCAAGGGCGTGCACATCTTCGTCCCGGTCGAGAATGCCGACCCCGAGGAGGTGGCGGCCGCGACCAGGGCGCTCGCCGCTCGGGCCGAGCGGCTCGACCCGGAGCTGGCCACGACCGCGTTCATCCGGGAGGACCGCGGCAACAAGGTGTTCCTCGACTCCACCCGGGCCGGTGGCGCGACCGTCGCCGCCGTGTACAGCCCGCGGATCCGGCCGGGCACGCCGGTGTCGTTCCCGGTGTCCTGGGACGACTTGGATGCGGTGTCGCCGCGCGACTTCACGCTGCGCACAGCGTCCGCGTTGTTGGGGGAGCGGGATCCGTGGGCAGACGCCCTACCCGAACCGCAGCCCCTCGACGAGGGGCTGATCGCCGAGGGACGCACGATCCCGGTCGCCAGGGTGCAGGCGATGCACGAGGGCAAGCGCCGCAAGCGCGCGGCCGAGAAGAAGGACCTAGGCGAGCAGGCCCAGTAGCTCGGCCTCGGCGGCGACGCCGCGCGCGAGCTCGTCGAGCAACACCCGCTCGTCCGGGCCGTGTAGGCCGCTCAGCGCGTCCTGGACGCCGAACAGCAGCACCTCCGGCGGGTGCGGAACCCGCTGCAGGGCACCGGCGAACGGCACCGAACCACCGTCGGCCTGCAGGATCGGCTCCCGGCCCCAGGCCGTCGCCAGTGCCTCGCGCGCTGCGCGCGCGGCCGGTCCGTCCGCGGCGGTGCGGACCCCGCCGCTCACCGCGCGGCGGGTGACCGCGACCGGCACGCCGAACGGCCGCTGCTGCTCCAGGTGGGTGACGAGCGCATCCTGTGCGGCGACCGGGTCCTGCGTCGGGGCCAGCCGGACGCTGATCCGCGCTCGCGCGACCGGCGGGACGACGTTCATCGCGGCGGTGAGCGGCGTGGCGTCCAGACCGATGACGGTGAGCGCCGGGGAGGCGTAGAGGCGTTCTCCGGCCGTGCGTCCGGAGCCTCTGCCGAGCACGGGGACTCCGGGGGTCTTGCCGGGGACGTCGATCGGATCCGTACCGGGCCACTCTTCGTGAACCAGCCCCGGGGACGGCTACCGTGCCGTGCTCGTCCAGCAGGCTGTCCAGTACCCGGACCAGCGTGAGCAGCGCGTCCGGCGCGAGGCCGCCGAAGCCGCCGCTGTGCACGGGGTGATCCATCGTGCGGACCTCGACGTCGACCTCCGCGAGACCACGCAGGGTCAGCCCGAGCGTCGGGACGCCGGGCCGGATGTTGCCGGTGTCGGCGATGACCGCGGCGTCGGCGCTGAGGTAGTGCGGTGGTACCGCGTCGAGGGCGGCGGCCAGCCCGGCACCGTACTCCTCCTGGCCCTCCACCAGCACGGTTACTCCGACCGGCGGCCGTCCTCGCCAGGCCCGGATCGCACCCAGGTGCATCGCGAAGTTGCCCTTGTCGTCGGCGGTGCCGCGCCCGAACAGGGCACCGTCGCGGACGACCGGGTCGAACGGCGGCGTGGTCCAGGCGACCGGGTCGCCCGGCGGCTGGACGTCGTAGTGGGCGTAGAGCAGCACCGTGGGCGCGCCCGGCGGAGGAGGGATCCGGCCGGCGACGGTCGGTGGCTGGCCCGGGATCGGCAGCAGCTCGACGTCCGGCACGCCGGCGTGCGTCAGGAGATCGGCGGTCAGGTCGGCGGCCCGGCGCAGCGGTTCGGTCGGATGGCCGGGAAACGCCACCGACGGGATCGCGACCAGCCGCGCCAAGTCGGTGACGAGGCCGGGCAGGAGCGAGGCGGTTTCCACCATGTCGCTGTCTTCACCACGCGGGGTGGAGTTCACACTAGTGATGGGTGTTTTGTGCTGATTGTGATCGGGAATCCCGTGGTGACCGAGGAGGGATGATGACTGCTGACGACGTCGACCTCGAGGCGGTCGACTTCCTGTTGAACCAGCACGCACAGATCCGAGCCGGGCTCCGCGAGGTGGCGAGTGCGCACGGCCCGGCGAAGGCCGCCGCGTTCGCCGATCTGCGGCGGCTGATCACCGTGCACGAGACCGCGGAGCAGGAGGTGCTCCATCGGAGGATGCGCGAGTTCGCGGACGCTGAGCCGCCACCGGAGCCGCGGACCCTCCGCGCATCGGTGGACGAGTCGCCGTTGCGGGCTCGCCCCGCGGGCCTGGACATCAACGCGCTGCTGGGGCAGGAGCAGCACGGCACCGAGCTGCTGGCGGAGCTGGACCGGCTGGACCCCGCCTCGGACGAGTTCGACGCCCGCTTCACCCGGTTGGCGGTGGAGATCATCGCGCACGCCGACCACGAGGAGACCGAGGAGTTCCCGGTGGTGCGGGAACGCCTGGACGCGAACGAGCGGCTCCGGATGGGGCGGGCGCTGCGGGTGGCGGAGGCGTCCGCGCCGCGGCATCCGCAACCGGCTACGCGGAGCACGATCGCCGACCGTGTCCGCGAGGCGATCCGCGAGGTCTTCAGCTCACGCTGACGACCCCGCGCCCCGCGGCCGCGTCGGCCAGCGTCGGTGGCAGGCCGAGTGCCGGGAACAGCAGCGTGCCGAACGTCGTGATCTCGACGATCCGGCCGTCGGCCACCCGCAGGACGTCGATCTTGAACGCGCGGAACACCGTGTCTCCGGGGCGCCGCAGGTAGCTCGCCGCAGCCGGCATCCGGTTGACCGCGATCGGCACCAGTCGCCAGTCGCCCTCCCGGTCCGGTCCGACGGCCCGCTCGATCAGCGGTGCGATCGCGTCCAGCCCGCGGAACTCCAGGCGGTCCGGCGGCATCGTGATCCGGATGTCCCGGGACGCGATCCGGATCGCCGCCGCGGCGTCGCACCGCTCGTTGGCCTCGACGAACTCGGCCAGCAGCCGCTTCTCGTCGGCGGTGAGGTCGGGGGACGGCCAGTCGGCCCGTCGTGCCGGGATGTGCCCGGCCAGCGTCGTCCTGGCCCGCTGCAGCGCGCTGTTCGCCGCCGCGACGCTGGTGCCGAGCAGCGCGGCAGCCTCGGCGGCCGGCCATCCGAGCACGTCGCGGGCGAGGAACACCGCACGCTGCCGCGGCGGCAGCACCTGCAGCGCGACGATGAACGCCAGCTCGATCGTCTCCCGGGACACCGCCACCGCGTCCGGCTGGTCGTCGGTCGGCGCGATCTCGTCGAGCAGCCGGTCCGGGTACGGCTGCAGCCAGGACGCCTCCGCCGTGGCGTCGGCGGCGGGCAGCCTGCGCGACGTGCGGCGGAGTGCGTCCAGGCAGACGTTGGTCGCGATCCGGTACAGCCAGGGCCGTACCCCGGAACGGTCCTCGAGACGATCCCGGCTCCGCCACGCCCGCAGGTACGTCTCCTGCACCGCGTCCTCGGCCTCGTGGAACGACGCGAGCATCCGGTAGCAATGGACGTGCAACTCGCGGCGGTGCGGCTCGGTGAGCGTCTCGAACGCGGTCACCCCCGAGGCGTCCGGTTCGTTACTTCCTGCACCAGCCAGACGTTGCCGTCCGGGTCGGTGATCTGCAGGAACGAGCCGTAGCTCTCCCGCTCCGGGTGCAGCCCGGCGGTCTGACCGGCAGGCCCGAAGTGGAACGGCTCCCCGGCCTCGACGCCGCGAGCGACCAGTTCCTTGTGGGCCGCCTCCAGGTCTTCCACGACCAGGTGCAGGCCGCGCAGCGTGCCCGGCTCCATCTGGTTGCGCATCAGCGTGATCGAGCACGCCGAGCCGGTCGGCGTCAGCTGGACGATGCGAAAGTCCTCGCCTGCGCTGTGGTCGACGTCCAGCTGGAAGCCCATCTTGTCGAGGTAGAACGCCTTCGCGCGATCGATGTCCGACACCGGCACGATGACGAGTTCCAGCTTGTAGTCCACGGTTCTCTCCTCCGCAGCGACGACTCTTCACTGATACAACGTCGGCCGCGCGGAGAACTCATCGGTCGACCGATGACCTATTCCGCGTCGCGCACGAGCAGCGCCACCTGCACCCGGTTCGTCAGCTCGAGCTTGGTGAGGATCCGCGACATGTACGCCTTCACGGTCGCCGTGCTCATCAGCAGTTCGCGCCCGATCTCGCTGTTCGTCCGCCCCTGGCCGACCAGCACCGCGACCGCTCGCTCACCGTCGGACAGCCGCCCCAGCAACCGCTGTGCCTCGTCGCGCCGCGGATCGCCGTCGGGCTCTGCCGCGAACGCCATCACCCGCCGCGTGACGTCGGGTGACAGCATCGGCTCCCCGGCGGCGACCAGCCGGATCGAGCGCGCGATCTGCGCCGGGGGCGTGTGTTTGAGCAGGAATCCGCTGGCGCCCGCCCGCATCGCCCGGCGGATGTGCCGGTCGGTGTCGAAGGTCGTCAGCACGATCACCTCGGGCGGGTCCCGCCGTGCTCGGAGCTGTTCGGTGGCCGTCAACCCGTCGATCAGCGGCATCCGAATGTCCATCAGGACGACGTCCGGATGTAGGGAATTGACGGCGGGAAGTACCTCGGCGCCGTCGCTGATCGCACCGACGACCGTGAGGTCGTCGAACTGGCCGAGCATCATCTCCAGACCGGCACGGACTAGCGCGTCGTCGTCGACGATCAGCACGCGGATTGAATCCTTGTCGGCCGACCCCTGCGGACGACGTTCAGTCTGCGGCGATTCGTGGGGTTGAAAAGGGTTCATTGTCACGGCGTCCGCTCCGGGACCCAGGCGGAGAGGCGGAAGTCGCCGGTGTCCGTCCGCCCGTGTTCCAGCGAGCCGCCGACCAGCTCCATCCGTTCCCGCAGCCCGACCAGCCCGCTGCCGGCGCCGGGCAGCGAGGCGCCCGCGGCGGACATCCGGTTCGTGATCTCCACCGCCAATCCGCCGTCGCGGTCGGAGAGCACCACGCGGACCGGCGCGTCCGGTGCGTGTTTCCGGGCGTTCGTGAGCCCTTCCTGGACGACCCGGTAGACGTGCCTGCCGACCCCGTCGGCGACCGGGCCATCGCTCCGGTTGTCGAGCGTGACCGGAACGCCTGCCTGCCGGGACTGCTCGACCAGCGCGGGCACGTCCGTGAGCGTCGGTTGCGGCCGGTCGGCGTCGTCGCCGTCACTGCGGAGCATGCCGATCACCTCGCGCAGGTCCTCGAGCGCGGCGTACGCGGATTCCCGGATGACCCCGGCCGCCCGCCGCTCGTCCTCCGGTGCCGACTTGCGTACCTCCAGCGCGCCCGCGTGCACCGCGAGCAGCGAGATTCGGTGAGCGAGCACGTCGTGCATCTCCCGGGCGATCCGCTCCCGCTCGGCGTGCCGGGCCTCCTCGACACGCAAACGCTGGCCCTCCTCGGCCTCCCGGGCACGCGCCTGCCACGACTCGACGAGCAGGCGCTGGGACCGCACCAGTTTGCCGGAGGCCACCATCGCGGCGTCCAGCGCGAGCACGATGACGACCGCGGCCACGTACTCCGGTGACCCGTGGGCGACCACCGTGAACGCCCCGACGAACAGCGAGGCGTGCAGCCCGGCGACGGCCAGCGTCACCGGCCACGACCGGTACCGGGCGACGACCGCGAGCACGACCACGGACGCCCCCATCGAGACCGTGGACACCGCCAGCATCGGGATCAGCGCGACCGCGATCGGCACGGTCCAGCGGCGTCGGGCGATCACGAGCCCGCCGCACGCGAACGCGCCCAACACCACGTCTGCGACCGGGTGTTCCACGCCGTCGTCGGCGAGGAAGAGCAAGCCGAGGGCGAGGGCCAGCACGGTCAGGCCGACATCGACCCGCCAGTTCCGCATGTGGTCACCGTACGGGGCGCCGCGCGGGGGGACTGCTCTCGAAAGATGACGGCCTCGTCGACCTTGGTCTATGCCTCCGGGTGCAGCACGTCGCCGGTCTCCAGCAGCGACTTGAGGTTGGCCAGGATCTCCGGCCGGCCGCCGGTCTTGGGGGTGCGTCCGCTGAGCGCCCCACTGCCGCGCCATGTCCAGGCCCGCCCAGGGCTCCTGTAGCGTCTGGCCGTTGCGCCGGTTGAGGCGGTCGAGCAGCTCGCGCCGGTGGGGATCGGGTTGCCTGTCAAGGTTCTAGCGCTCGGACGCCGGGCGTGCGTCCCAGCGCCACGTGTCGCCCCGGTCGGGGTGTCCGGGCAACGCGCCGCGGCCGGTCGCCCACAGCAGCGCCGGCCACGGCTCGGCCTCCGGCGGCGCGTCCGGGAACAGCCGGTGCAGGGAGCGGCCGCACAGGTCGGCGGGCGGTGACCAGGGGCGCTTCAGGCCGCGGGCCAGGTCCTCGCCGTGCACCAGCGTCTCGACGACGCCCATCGCCGCGAAGCCCTCCGGGTCGGACAGCCCGTAGCCGTGGTGCGCGCGCCGGTCCGGTGGCGCGTCCCGGACCGCGGTCGCGAGAAAGACCCCGCAGACCTCCAGCGCCTGGAGAAGGCCGGCGGTACCGGCCGAAGGCTGGAGGAACAGGGAGTTCGCCGGTCCGCCGTCGCGGGTGGTGCGGTAGTCGAACGGGACGACGTCGTCCCGCGGCGGATCGGACGCAGCCACCTGGATCGCGTAACTGAACAGGTCGTCGACCAGGTGCTCCAGCGTTTCCCAGCAGCTCCACCGCAGGTCACCGGCCGGCACTCGCCAGGAGCTGTCGGGGACGTCGGCGAACGAGCGCCGCAACAGGTTGACGCTGGCGGTCACGTCGTCGCCGGTGACGGGATCCATGGGCCGGACTGTATTGCCTCCCGCGCGGTCCGGTGGAGCGCTTATTCGACGCCGATCCGCCGCAGCGCGTCGAGCGATTCGCGCCGATCGCACTCGATGCGCGCGTAGGCGACCGCCTCGGCGACGCGCTCGTTGCCGGACGTGATCGCACGGTAGAGCTGGCTGTTGCCGACCGACGGGTCGGGCGCACCCGGCTCGGCCGTCAAGTAGAACAACCACGTCATCCGGCCGGAGACCGGACGCATCAGCGTCGCCATCAACGCGTTCCCGGTGAGATCGACGATCGCGTCGTGGAACGCCGACCGGGTCTGCGCGATCCGGTACCGGTCGCCCTCCGCCGCTCCGGCCGCCGACCGCTCCAGCGCGGCGGCGAGCAACTCGGTCGACGCGCCGGCCGCGACCTGGCGCGCCGCGTACGTCGCCGCGCCCACATCGAGACAGAGCCGCAGGTCGAAGAGGTCGTGCGCGGCCGCGAGCGACCAGGTGGAGACGACGGTCCCGCGGCGCGGCAGCGTTCGGACGAACCCGTCCATCTCGAGCAGCGGCACGGCTTCCCGCAGCGGTACGCGGGAGACCGCGAGTTCCTCGGCGAGCCGCTGCTCGGCCAGTCGTGAGCCTTGTGCGTACTGTCCGCGGATGATGCCTTCGCGCAGCGTCGCGTAGATCTGCCGGGAGAGCGATTCGGGTCTCGACAGCGATCCGTTGGGATCAGCCATCGAGGTTCTCGCGAGTATCCGGGCGCATGACCCCACTATCCCGGATCGGAAATCCGCCCCGGTCGGCGGTGGGTAGACATTGGACAGTCGGCGGGGGTACTTCAGGGGTAGGACAGGTCGATACCTCGGCGGGACGCTGTTCGCCGGCTTCCGGAGCACGCTCGGTACACGGCGGGATCACCGCTGGTTTCCGCGACCGGACGAGGTGCGAGATGTCGGAACGAACGATGGTGGCGCCCACGGCGTCGCCCGGGCACAAGCCGCCCTCGGCGGTGCAGGCGTCGGCGGCGTGGTGGGTGACTGCGGTAGCGGCCGGCGTGGTGGAGACGATCGGCACGGTGGCCGTGCTCGCCAACGACGGCGAGGCGATCGGCCCTCTGCTGGCGGGCGTCGGCGTGCGGGCCGTGGTGTACACGGTCGTACTGCTGGTGGTGGCTGCGTTCTGGCGGGGACGCCGCTGGGCGCGGATCGCGCTGGGGCTCGGGCTCGGCGTGGTCGGCATGCTCTCGCTGGTTGCCGACCCGATCTCCTGGCTGGCCGACGGCAATTCGCTGGGCGACGCGCTCGGGTCGGCGGACCTGCAGCTCGCGCTGGTGATCGCGATCCGCACGCTGCACGTGGTAGCGGTCGTCATGGCGTGCGTGTTGATGTTCCGCCCGGCCGCGAACCGGTACTTCCGTCGAGCCGGGTAGTGAGTTCTGTCGGCCGACCCCTGCGGACGGCGAGGCGGTCAGTGCGTTCGGGTGAGGTTCGGCAGGGCGTCGCGGGTGTGGGTGAGGAACGTCCTCGCGGCGGGGTTCGTGGGCCCCGCTCCGTTGGCCGCCTTCGCCGCGCGCCAGGCGAGCGCGAGTTGCCCGCGGAGCGGCGGGTCGACGATCGCCACCGCGCGGACGCCGTCCGGCGGTGGTGCGACGACCGACGCCGGCAAGATCGCGACGCCGAGCCCGCGGGCGGCCAGGTCGGCGAGGAGGAACGGGTCGCTCGCCTCGAACGCGATGTGCGGTGCGAATCCGGCCGCGGCGCAGGCGTCCTCCAGGCGGGCCCGGATCCCGGTGCCGGTGGGCAGGCTGATCAGCGGCTGCCCGCGCAGGTCCGGAATCGCCAGGTCGGAGCGGACGGCCAGCGGGTGGTCGTCCGCGACCGCGCAGACGACCGGTTCGTCGGTGACGATCTGGGTTGCGAGGTCGGCCGGTGGGGTGGTCGGCAGCCCGATGATCGCGGCGTCGAGCGTCCCGGCGCGCAGCGCGTCGACGAGGTCGTTCGAGTCGCCCTCGGTGAGCGTGATCTCGACCGCGGGATGCTTCTGGTGGAACTCGGCGAGGATCTCCGGGAGACCGAGCGGGCCGCAGGACGTGATCATCCCGAGCGCGACCCGGCCGCGCAGCAACCCGGTGAGCTCGTCGACCGCGTGCCGGGCGGCGTCCACGGCGGCCAGCGCGGCGCGGGCGTAGGGGAGGACGGCGGCGCCGACCTCGGTCAGGCGGACCGCGCGGCCGGAGCGGTCGAGCAGCGGCTGGCCCAACTCGCGTTCGAGCTGGCGGATCTGCGCGCTGACGCCCGGCTGGGCGACCCGCACCTGGGCCGCGGCCTTCGTGAAGCTGCCGTTCTCCACGACCGCGAGGAAGTACGCGAGCTGGCGGAGTTCCATAACTAGCGATTCTAGTTGGGAGAAGAAGCTGGTCTTTGACGTCTGGATCGGTGCGGAGCACGGTGGAGGTGTTCGTTCCCCTACCCGTACAACGGAGCTGAGATGACTGCCGACCGCGAACGTGCCGCCACTCCCGAAGACCTGGCCCGGCTGTTCGTCGAACGGGCCAACGCCGACGACGCCGAGGGCATCGCCGCGCTGTACGAGCCGGACGCCGTGCTCGGATACCCCGTCGGTGCGACGACCGTCGGACGCGAGGCGATCCAGGCCCTGTTCGAGAAGGTCGTGGCGAAGATGCCGCCGCAGAAGGTCGAGGAGCCGCTGCCGACGCTGTACCACGGAGACCTCGCGCTCACCGCGACCCGCCCGGCCGACGGAACCGGCGGCCGCGCCCAGGTAGCGCGCCGCCAGCCCGACGGGACCTGGCTGCGCATCCTCGATCGGCCGGAGTGACGCCTGACGTCGCTCTCAGCCCCGCCCTTCCAGGCGGGGCTTCTCGCGTGATCAGGACTCGGCTCGGCGGAGGAGCGCGTAGGCCAGCGTGGCCAGGCTGGCGGTGGCCAGAACGGCGCGGACGATGTTCCAGCGGACCCAGGACGCCTCGAAGTCGGCCCTGACGGCGGCGAGGTCCGCGATCCGGGCCGGGTCGCCGGCGTCGTTCAGCTGGTTGTTCAGCGGCACGTTGAGCACGAACGTGATGAGCAGCGTCGTGACGTAGATCGCGGCGGCCACCGCGATCCAGAGCGCCGCCGACCGCTCGCCGGCCCGCCACTCCAGGATCCCGGCGAGCACGGTCAGGATGAGCGCCCCCGCGAAGCTGAGTGCGAACCACCCGTTCAGGATCGCCACGTTGATCCGCTGCATGGCGTCCACGAAAGTGCGGTCGTCGACCTGGCGCAGGCCGGGCATGACCGCGCACGCAAACGTGTAGTACAAGCCGGCCGCAAGGCCGGTCGCCGCCGTCGCGGCGATCAGCGTGACGTTCCTGAACAGCATCGAAATCTCCCGTTGAGTGTTGTCCGATCCGGACTTCAGTCAACGGCGTCGCGCCGCCCGGAGGCCATCGTCGGGCGGCTCGCCCGCATGCGCGAGCGTCCACCCGGTCGACCCGGCCCCAAGGCCGCGGCGCACGCGTTGCCGTTCTGGTTCACCCGCGAGATCGGCGAGTACGCGATCGTGCACGGCGCCGGCGCGAACCACGTCGTCCGCGATCTGGTGCACACGTCGATCACGCTCGCGGTGGTGCTCGCGCTGGGAGCAGGCGCCTCGGCCCTCCGGCTCCGGCGCCTGACCCCGCCAGGCGTGGGGGTCAGCTGAACGCGTTGCGGGCGGCCTTGGAGCCCCGGCGAGCCAGGCCGAGGAACCCGTACGTGCCGTGGTCGCGGAACTCGGCCGCGGCCTCGGCCGCCGCGCCCAGCGCCGCGAACGCGAAGCTGCCGCCGATCGACACCCGGCTGACGCCGAGTTCGGCCAGCTCGGCGACCGGCGGTGTGCCCGGGAAAGCGAGCACGTTGACCGGCCGGTCGACCGAGGTGACCACCGCGCGGATGTCGTCGGCGCTGATCAGGCCCGGCGCGTAGAGCACGTCGGCGCCGGCCTCCTGGTACGCCTGCAGCCGGGCGATCGTGTCGGCGAGGTCGGTGCGCTCGTAGAGGTAGTTCTCGGCGCGCGCGGTGAGCACCAGGCGCGTCGGACCGGAGTGGGCGGCCTCCGCGGCGGCGGCGATGCGGTCGGTGGCCGCCGCGAGGTCGTAGATCGGCTCGTCGTCGCGGCCCGTGGCGTCCTCGACGGAACAGCCGGCCAGACCACTGTCGATCGCCGCGCTGATCAGCGCAGCCACCGCGGCGGGCACGTCGGCGAAGCCGTTCTCGAAGTCGGCGGAGACCGGCACGTCGGTCGCGGCGGCGATCGCCGCTGCGTGCGCGAGGGCCTCCTCCCCGGTCACCTGGCCGTCGCTCCGGCCGAGCGTGGCCGCGAAACCGCTGCTGGTGGTGGCCAGCGCGGAGAAACCGAGCGTGGTGAGGAGGAGGGCGGAGCCGACATCCCAGGGGTTCGGCAGCAGCAGCGGACGCTCGCTGCGGTGCAGATCGAGGAAGTGCTGCGCCTTGGCAGCAGTAGTGGTGGTGGGTGACTCGGTCATGGCGTGACCGTAGCCATGAGCACCGACAGAACTCTCGATGTGGCCCCTCGGCGGGCGCGGGCGGCGGTGGGGTGCGAGGCTACCTCCGCAAACGCTGACCTCGACGAAGGGCGGACCGGAGTGGCCGAGCAGATCCGGGCGGCGCGGCCCGGCGGTGACAGTTGGATCGACTCCGCTGAGCACCGGGCGTGGCTGGACGTCGAGCGTGACGGGTTGTTCGACTTCGCGGCACGGTCGGTGCACCCGGCGGGGTTCGGCTGGCTCAGCGACGACGGGACGATCGACCCCGAGCGTCCGATCGAACTGTGGATCACCTGCCGGATGACGCACGTGTTCGCGCTGGCCACGCTCGTCGGGCGACCGGGCGCCGCGGAGCTGACCGACCACGGCCTCGCGGCGCTGACCGACCGGTTCCGCGATCGGGTGGACGACGGGTGGTTCTCGTCGATCACCGTCGACGGCCCGGTCGACGACGGGAAGGCCGCCTACGCGCACGCGTTCGTGGTGCTCGCGGCATCGTCGGGGGTCGCGGCCGGGCGCCCGGGGGCGGAGGCGCTGCTCACCGACGCGCTGGCCGTGAACGAGCAGCGATTCTGGCGCGAGGCCGACGGCATGGTGGTCGACGCGTGGGATCGACGCTGGTCGGCGGCGGACCCGTATCGCGGCGTCAACGCGAACATGCACACGGTGGAGGCCTACCTGGCGGCGGCGGACGCCACCGGCGACCTCGTCTGGCAGGCCCGCGCCGACCGGATCACCCGGCGGGTGCTGGGCTGGGCGTCCGCGAACGACTGGCGGATCCCGGAGCACTTCGACGAGGACTGGAACCCGCTGCTCGAGTACCACCGGAATCAGCCCCGCCACCGATTCCAGCCGTACGGAGCGACGATCGGGCACGGCCTGGAGTGGTCGCGGCTGTGCCTGCACCTGGCCGCGGCACTGGCCGCAGCCGACCCGACCGCCGAGGTGGACGCACTGCGCGAGGGCGCGATCGCGCTGTACGACCGGGCGGCGGCCGACGGGTGGGCCGTGGACGGTGCGGACGGCTTCGTCTACACCACGGACTGGTCCGGGCAGCCGGTCGTGCGGGACCGGTTGCACTGGGTGGTCAACGAGGCCACGAACGCGGCGGCCGCGCTCTGGATCGAGACCGGCGACCCGCGTTACGCGGCGCCGTACCGGCAGTGGTGGGACTACGCCGACCGGTACCTGATCGACCGCGACCGCGGCTCGTGGCGTCACGAGCTGGACCCGGGGAACGCGCCGTCCGCCGAGGTGTGGAGCGGCAAGCCGGACGCGTACCACGCGGTGCAGGCGACGCTGATCCCGCAGTTGCCGCTGGCGCCGTCGCTGGCGGCGGCGCTCGCTCGGGGCTAGGGGGTTAGTCCTGTGTCAGGCCGCTCCCCGGTGACCACGACGCGCGGCTGAGGGCCGAGGCCGCCGCCTGTTCGTACACGGCGGCGGCCAGCCAGGCCACGACGAAGCGTCGTCCGTCGTCGTCGGCGAGCCGGCCGAACGTGTCGCGGTGGCCCGGTCGCGCCGAGGCGTTGAGCGTCGCGAGCAAGTCGGCGCCGGTCTCCCAGCGGCTCCGGCGCAGCAACTGCTGGTCGCCGCGGGCGAACGCCTGGACCGCACGGCCGCCCTCGACCGTGCGGTCGAGGTGACGCCGGAGCAGACGCAGCGCGGGGTCACCGGCGAGGGGCGCCGGGCTGTCCGACGGCGGGCCGTCGGCGGGGGCCGGGGTGAGCCCGGCGAGCGGGCCGGTGATCATGCTGCGGTGGAGGCGGTCGTAGCCGAGGTCGGCGTGGCCGCCCCACGCCGCAGGCAGCCGAAGCCCGGCAAGACGGTCGGCGCCAGGTCCGCCAGGTCCGCCAGGTCCGTCGGGTCCGCCAGGTCCGCCAGGTCCGCCAGGTCCGTCGGGTCCGTCGGGGCCGGAGCCGGGGCTGGGGCCGTCGGCGTCGTCCGACGCGGGGCCGTTTGAGGCTCGGCCGTCCGACTCGGGCGCGGGGGCGTCCGACGCGGGCCCGTCGGGCGCGGGGGCGTCCGAGGCCGGGCCGTCGGGCGCGGGGCCGTCGGGGGCTATGGCGAGGGCGTGGACGACACCGGGGCGGGCCGGGTCGGGCCGGCCGATCAAGCGCAGCGCGACACCGCCCGCAGCGGCCAGCACCCGCAGGTTGTCGCGGTACGCCAGCTCCGGGCCGTCGATCGCGATCGCGAGCGTGACCAGCCGTTCGTCCTCCGTGACCGCGAGCACGCCGCCGCTGGCCGAGCCGATGATCTCGACCCGGAGGAACAGCAGGTCGGCCCCGGCCGGCCGGTCCTGCACGGGCAACTCGATCGCGGCGAAGGCCCGGTCGAGCTGAGCCTCGACCGGCTCGTCCCAGAGCGCGGCCAGCGGTGCCTCGTCCCACGTGGCGCCACCCGACCGCACCGCGCGGACGCCCTGCCCGGCGCCGAGTTGCCGGGACTCGCTGGCCGTGGCGCCGGTGACCATCAGCCCGGCGCGGGCCAGCTCCCGATGGCTCAGCAGACCTTCGCCGAGCGGGATGCCCGCGTCGCCGGTGACCGCCGCTCGCTGGACGTCACCGGGATAAATGTCCGCGACCAGCCAGAACACGCCGTCCCGGTCGACGGTGTAGGTCGCGGTGCCCGCGTGCCCGGAGCGCGCGAGCACCGGCACCGAGCAGAGGCCGACCAGGCGGAGGCTGCCCCGTGCGGTGTACTCGCGACGGGCGGTGCCCAGCAGGGGTGCCGCCTCGGCGTCGGGAAGGCCCGGATCACGGAGGCGATGGGCCAGCAGGAGCAGCGCGCGCAGGTCGTCGCTGAGTGTGCCCAGCCGGTACTGCGGAGCACCGGACCGGGCGTCCTGCAGGTGCGCAGCGACCTGGCGGGCCCCTGCGGCGAGGTGGTGCAGGCCGTGCGCGCGAGCATCGTGTGCGGCGCGCAGCAGCGCGGCCCGGAGCACGACGCCGCTGCCGGTGACACCGGCGGTGAGGACGGCACCGGCCGCGGACCAGACCGCGTCCGCGGCGGCGCGTTGCACGGCACTCAAGCCCGTGGCAGCCGGTTCGTCACCGGGTTCCTCGGCGGGCGCCTCCGTCGCGTCCGACGCCGCACCGGTCGCTGGGTCCGTCGCACCGGCCGCCTCTTCCGTCGCCACCGGCGCGGCTGACAGCACAGCCGCGCGGTGCAGGCAGGCCGGGGCGAGCAGGCACGTGCACCGTGCGTTGTCCGCGGCACGCACCGCACCGTCGACCGTGCGCAGCGTGACGACCGTCGCGTCGTCGACGTGGACGGACCATTCGGCTCCGTCCACGCTGACCGTCCAACCGGCCACCTTCGACACCGCGGCGTCCAGCCGCTTGCGCAGCCGCCCGGGTAGCGCGTCGACGCCGTCGGCAAGAACCAGCGCGTCGACCGGGGGTAGTGGTTGGTTCATCGGACGTGCTCCCCGACCCAGCGAGCCAGCTCCAGCGGGCTGAGCGCGGCTACGGGCATGCCTGCGGCCACCAGCCGCTCGGCGATCGGCACCGAGTACCGCGGCTTCCCGGCGTCGTCCAGGCTCGCGCAACCCAGCAGCGTGCAGCCCGACTCGGCCAGGGCTCGCACCTCCGACAGCAGGCCACCCACGCTGTACCCCTCCTCGAAATCGCTGATCACCGCAACCAGCGTCCGGGTCGGCACGGTCACCAGCGAGCGGGCGTGCCGCAGCCCCGCGGCGATGTGCGTGCCGCCGCCGACCCGGACCTCGAGCAGGAGGCCGAGCGGGTCGTCCACCCGGTCGGACAAATCGATGACGTCCGTGGAGAACGCTACGAAGTGCGTGGTCAGCGCCGGGACGCCGGCCAGCACGGAGGCGGTCAGCGCCGACCAGATCACCGACGCCTCCATCGAGCCGGACACGTCGACGACCAGCACCAGACGCCAGTCGACGCTGCGCCGCGCCCGGGTCCGGAACACCGGCCGCTCCGGAACGACGACCACCCGGCCGTCGTCGGTGCGGTGCGTGGTGGCCAGGTTCGCGCGCAGCGTCCGGGGCAGGTCGAGCGGCCCACCCGGCCGGTACGTCGGGCGCGGGGACGCCAGGCCGGTCAGCGCCGGTCGGATCCGGGTCGCGAGCTGTTGGGTCAGCTCGGCCACCAGCCGGGCGACCAGCGGCCGCAGCCGGGCGAGCGTCGCCTCGGGGACGCCGCCCACCAGCGAGAGCACGGACTGCAGCAGCTCCACCGACGGACGCGCCGACGCGGGATCGAGCTCCAGCGCCGCGTCGGTGCGCCCGGCTTCGACCGCCCGGCCGAGCACCTCCTCGCGGACGCCCGGCCCGAACAGCACCGCGAGCTCCTCCGACCACTCGCGGGCCGTGGGATAGGACGCCGCGCGCCCGGCGCGAGCGTCGGCGTCGTCCTGGGCGCCCTCACCGCGTCCGGCGCCGTACAGCTCGTCGAGTGCGCTCGCGTAGCGGACGGCCTCCTTGCCCTGGGCGCCGGGGCGACCCAGCACCAGCCGCCACCGGTCCACGGTGCTCAGCTCACCCCCAGAAACCTGCGCGCCCGCCGAGCGGAGCCCTTCCGGCGCGGGCGGCTCAGCAGAGACGGCCGCCGCCACCGGCAGGTGATACCGCTCGAGTGCCGCCCTCCCGGCACGGTCGGCGAGCAGCCGGTGCAGCAACGCCTCGGGGTCGGGCACCACGTCGATCTCGGCCGCCCCACCGATCTCGGATATCCCGTCGCCGAGCCGGTCGGTCACGACCGCGAGCAGCCGGTCGCGCCCGGCGGGGCTCAGCACGTGGAAGCCGCCGCGCAGCGCGGGTAGCCGCTCCAGGAAGTCCTGGTCGGCCAGCGTCTCGACTCGGTCGAACAGGCCGTCCAGCACCGCGCCCCCGGTCTCCAGCAGCGGACCGGACGCCGCGAGCAGGCCGGTCAGGCGCCCCTGCAGGACCCGGCGGCGGTCCGCGTCGGTCGCGCTGTCCACCCAGGACGCGACCCGCTCGCCCAGCCACTCCGGCTCCGCCAGCCCGAGCAGCACCTGCGCCGCGCTCGCGGCCGCCGCGATCAGCGGGCTCCCGTCGTCCGCCAGCCGCCCCAGCGCGTCGGCCAGCCGCAAGCCGACGTCGTTGCGGAGCGCGAGCGCGATCAACGCCCGCGCGTCCCCGACGTCGGTGGAACCGGCCAGGCCGTCGAGCTGACGGACGGCGGCGGCCCGGATCGCCTCGGTCGCCCCGGCGAGGTCACCCAGCTCGGGGAGGACCGACGGCGGCAACCCCGGCACGTGACCCAGCCGGACGCGGTCCAGCGCCGCCAGCGCGTCGAGCAGCTCCGGCAGCGTGCCGGTGGCCGGTGCCGTCAGCGCGAGCGCCGTCAACCGCTCCGCGGCCAGATCGATCAGCCCGCACGCGGCCGCGGTGGTGAAGCCGTCCACGACCTCACCCGCGGTCGGCCCACCCGCGTCGACCTGACGGCGGTGCCGGAGCCGGAGCGCGCCCTCGGCGGCCTGGGCGAGCGTGACGCCCTGGACGCCCGCGACGTCCAGCGACGCCTCGGTCGACGGTGTCCAGTCGGCCGTCCACCGCGTGGTCAGCCCCGCGAGCCCGCCCACGCCGACGACGTCGGTCTCGGACGCGTAGGGCACCCGGCAGACCGTGAGCCGGCGCAGCGCGATCTCCCGTCGGCGGTCGAGATCGGAGCGCAATGGGTCGAGCCGGAGATCCCGGGGCGGGTCGCCCGGGCCGGGCAGGCGGAGCGCCACCAGGTCCCGTTCGATCGCCGACCGCAGTCCCGAGCGCGGTGCCGCCGGTGCCACCCGGCCGCGGCGCTCGCCGACCAGCACCCGTTCCATCGCCTTGGCCACTACGCGGCCACGGCCCTGCACCTCGCCTTGAGCGAGGACGCTTTGCACCGCCTCCACCAGCTCACCGCGCCCGGGCGCGGGCAGGCCGCGCAGCTGAGCCAGCCCGGTCGCCAGCTGGACGGCTTGTCGCGCCTCGCCCGGACCGGCCGGATGACCCGCCTCCCGGACCTGCGCGGTGATCCCGACCAGCGCGGCGATCGCCGCGTCCTCGACGGCGGCGGTGTCGCCGCCCGCGGCCAGGACCTCCTGCTGCCACTGCGGATCGCGGATGCCCGCCGGGTAGCCCGACCGGGAATCGAGCAGCGCGAACGTGTAGGGCACCAGCGACGTCACGATCTGGGTGTCCGGGCGCTCGGCGGCGGGCGGGGTGTTGCCCGCGGCCGCAGGGTCGACGTGCAGCGCCGGGGCGTGGAACGCGCCGACGACCGCCGCGATCCGCTGTGCCCCGGACGCCAGTGCCTCCGCGACGCACCGGCGCATCCACTCCTCGCGGCGCAGGTCGACCGGGTCGACGCCGCCCTCGCGCTGGGCGTCCGTGCGGAACGCCCAGCCCACCAGCAGCGCGGCCCGCCGCACGGCCTCCGGCGTCGACCCGGGAGCACGCGCCTCGACGGCGCGGTCCCAGAGGTCGTCGTCGACCCGCCCGGTGTTGCCGGCCCGCAACGCATCGGACAGCAGCGGACCGCCCGGCCCCGCCGTGCCGGGCCCGGCCGTACCGGGCCGAGCCGAGTCCGGTCCAGCCGAGTCCGGTCCAGTCGAGTCCGGTCCAGCCGAGGCCGGGCCCGCCGCGGCAGGCTCGGTGTCGGTCCGGTCCCAGCCGCGGTCGGCCAGCGGCAGGTCGCACGGGACGACCCGGACGCCGTTCCGTGCCGCCCACCGCACCGCCGCCAGCTCCGGCGAGAAGTCGGCGAACGGGTAGAACGCCAGCGCGTTGTCGCGCCCGTCGGTGCCGGCCAGGGCCACCGGCGCCACGGTCGCCGGATCGGCCAGCCACGGCAACCAGTCCGCGAACTCGGCGGGCAGCTCGACCAGCAGGACGTCCGGCCGCGCGGCGTCGAGTAGCCGGGGCACCACCGCCGCGAGCGCGGGGGAGTGGTGCCGCACCCCGATCAGGTACGGCGTGGCCTGCTCGGCGAGAGCGTCGACGACCCGCGCGGGATCATCCGACTGCATGCCGTAGCTCCCAGAGCTGACGCCAGAGCCGCGACCCCTCCTCCGCGCGCCGCCGGACGGCGCCGTCCCAGTACCCGAGCAGCGTGGCGGCGTCCGCCGGGTCGTCCTTGGCGGCGACGCCGCGCAGGTGACCCGGCAGCAGCGACAGCACGTCCCGGTCACCGGGGAAGTAGGCCGCGGCCAGCGCCAGCGACGTGGCCACCGACACCGCCTCGGCCGTGCTCATCACCGTGGACGGACGTTGGACCTGCCACCCCTCCACGGACTCGCCGGTACGCAGGTCGCGGAACGCGGTGAGCAGCGCCTCCAGCACCGCATCATCCACGCCGAACGCCGCACCCGACCGAGCCACGGTCTTCGTGGCCTGACGCTTGACCAGCGCGATCTCGTCCGCGAGCGTCGGGATCGGACCGACGGTCTCCACGTTGAACCGCCGCTTGAGCGCCGCGGACATCTCCGAGACGCCGCGGTCGCGGATGTTCGCGGTGGCGATGACCGTGAAGCCGGGCGCCGCGGCCACCGTGGCGTGCTCGGTCGCCGCCAGCTCCGGTACCGCGATCCGCCGGTCGGAGAGGATCGAGACCAGCGCGTCCTGCACCTCCGGCAGGCACCGGGTCAGCTCCTCGATCCGCCCGACGGCGCCGGTCCGCATCGCGGTCAGCACCGGGGACGGCACCAGCGCCTCCGGGCTCGGCCCGTTCGCCAGCAGCAGCGCGTAGTTCCAGCCGTACCGGAAGTGGTCCTCGGTGGTGCCCGCCGTGCCCTGGACGACGAGCGCGCTGGTGCCGCTCACCGCCGCGGCCAGCAGCTCGGACAACATCGACTTCGCGGTGCCGGGCTCGCCGACGAGCAGGAGGCCCCGCTCCCCGGCGAGCGTCACCACGCACCGCTCCACCAGCGCCCGGTCACCGACGAACTTCGGGCTGATCTCCCGGCGTTCCTTGCCCGCGGCCAACGCCTGCCCGTCGCTGCCCAGCACGAACGTCACCACGGCCCGGGGCGTGAGCTGCCACCCCGGCGGCCGCGGCCCGTCGTCGTACCGGGCCAGGAACGCCAGCTCCTCCGCGTAGGTGTCCTCGGCGGGATCCACCTGCCGGGCGAGTGCGGTGTCGGTCGGGGTGCTCATCGGCGCCTTCCGGTCTGCAGTTCGTCGAATCGCGGTTCGTCGCCGTTGCGCACGCGATCCCAGGCTGCGGCGAACAACTCGGGGATCGGGAGCAGCGGCACCACCCGCCGGTGGGTGGGTTCGCCGGCCGCGAACCCGTACAGCGGGCTCTTCCAGGCCTCGATCGGCGGAAGCGGTGACTTCAGTGCCAGCCAGCCACCGGGCAGGAACAACGTCCGGCTCGCCCGGGAGCGCTTCGCCTCTGTGACCAGCGGCGTCGCGGCCAGCTCGGCGCGCGCCTTCTTCAGCCGGGCGGGCTTCCACCCGGTCCACTTCGCGACGTTGCGGTCGGTGGGATCGGGCAGGGCCAGCAGCTGGAGGTAGACCGTGGCGGCGTCGGCGCTCAGACCGAGCGTCGTCGCGGCCTCGGTGACCAGGTCGGGCACCGAACGGCTCGGGTCCTGCGGTGGGCCGGCCGCCGGATCGACGGCCGCCGCGGCGTCGAGCAGGCGCGGCAGCCAGTCCGACAGCACCACCCGGAGCGCTTCGATCTCTTCCGATTCGTCGGCCCTCGCCTCGAACGCGCGCAGCGCCGGGTCGTCGGGACCGGAGAGCAGCGCCGGGCGCACCCGGACCCGCCGTCCGTCGCTGCGGTCCGGCGTCACGAACGGCCCCAGCTCGATGCGGTCCTCGTCGCGGCTACTGCGGTCGACGGGGGTGGTGCCCAGGTCGTCGGCGAGCGCGGCCCACTCGTCCTCGTCGAAGTACTGCAGGGGGATCTCGTGCTCCGGCTCGGAGATCCGCGCCCGGTAGAGGCGAAGTGCCTCCGGCAGCACCGTGCGCAACTCGTCGTCGACCGGCAGGTGGTATGCCAGCCACGGCAACGCCCTGGCCATGGCCGTCAGAACGTCGTCGGCGTCGGGGTCGCGGATGTCCAGCCGACGGTGGTCGACCTGCCCGGCCGCGTCGCGGGGCAGCGGCGCGATCCACCGGCACGCCTCCGGCGAGCGCAGCCCGATCGCGAGCGTCAGCGGACGTGGACGCCAGCACAGGTTCGCTTTGGACAGCGCGATGAGCACGGTTTCGGACACCGGCGCGCGCCGACCCAGGCTCCGGTAGAAGTCCACGAGGCCGTCCAGGGCCGGTCCGTCGTCCCAGATCCGGCCGGGCTCGGCGGGCAGGAGGGTGCCGACCAGCGCGGCCCGGTTGATCCTTCCGCCGTAGTCCCACGTGTCGTCGACGATCTCCAGCGCCGCGACCGGGATGCCGATCTCCTCCGCGGCCGCCCGCACCGGCGCGCCGGGGTTGACGAGGCCGTACAGCAGGAGGAGCGCCTCGGCGCGCGTGATCCCGGCGCGCTTCGACAGTTCGTCGACCCGCTCCGGACGCCACTCGATCGGCCCGCGCTCGCGCGCCGCCGCGACGTACGACCGCACGGTCTCCTCGTCGAATCCGGCCAGCAGCGGGTAGTCGTAGGAGATCTGGATGCCCGGTATCGGCGCGAACTCGCCGTCCGGCTGGTAATCGAGCAGGTCGACGCTCCACCGTTGCGGGTCGTCGTCGGCGGCGTCCGGCTCGCTCAGCCGCAGGATGCGGCCACCGTTCCCGTTCGGCTGCAACCGGTCGGGGCCCGGCTCGGTCTCGGTCGACCCGATGATCCGGCGCAGTCGCCCGCCCGGCGCCAGCAGGCCGAGGTCGGCGATCAGCTCGGCCAGTTCGAGCAGTGCCTCGCGCTCCGCGAGCCCGACCGGCAGCACGAGCGAGCGGTAGAGCGGCGACACCGCGCGGTAGAGCACGGCCGGGAACACCTGGAGCGCCTTGAACCAGTCGTGGTCGCCCTCCAGGTCACCCTCGCGCGGAGGTACCCCGTCGACCAGGGCGCGGCCGGCGGCCGTCAGCAGACGAGCAGCCTCGCCGCCGCGGTCGTAGCAGCGGGGGATCAGCAGCGTGAGCCCGTCCATGAGCGGACCGTCGGCGGGCTTGCCGCTGACGACCTCCTTGACCGCCACCGGCTCCGCCGACGCGGCGTGCTGGAGGCCCGCGCTGAGCTCGGCGAGCAGCGCGGCGCGCTCGGCGGCCAGCGCGACGATGCCGACCAGCCCGTTGACCAACTCGGGGTGGGTGACGCCGGGCAGCACCTCGGCCACCGCGGCGCGGACCTCGGCGGTGGCCTCCGCAGGGGTCAGCCGCCGCTTCGCCGCCTCGGCTTCCTCCACCACGGCGTGGTCACGGGCACCGGCCGCGAGCAGCAGCGCGGCCTGCTCGTCGGTGACCGCACGCAGCACCGCAGACCCGGCGAGGTCACGGGGGCGCAGGTGGTGCCAGCCAGCCGGGCGCGTCACCAGCGGGGTGCCCGCGGCGAACGTGGGTCGGCGCGCACCGATGTTCACCGCGGCGACCACGAAGCCGTCCGCGTCCACCACGGACAGCGTGTCCTCGCGCCACTGATTCCGGCGCAACAGGCCGAACACGGTGTCCGACCCGGGGAAGCGCACCGCCTGGATCAGGCGGGTGTCCTCCGGTGTCCGGACACGGATCGATCGTCCGTCGATGCCGGTACCGATGGAGATGCCGTCGGCCGTGGTGCGCAGTCGCAAGCCCACCAGTCCGTCGGCGGCTGCGAACGGGCTCGTGTGGCTACCGGACACCGCGGTCTTCAACGTGCTGCCCGCGATGTCGAGCTTCTCCCCGTCGACCGGGTCGGCCTCGAAGAACGCCGGCATCGACACCCGGCCGCGCTCGCCGGTCGCCGGGTCGAACTCGACGATCGTGGAGGCACCCTCGTCGTCCTGGCCGTAGACCCAGAACGACCGCCCGTCGGTGTACACGCGCCCGGCCACGCTGTGGGACCGGTCGCCGACGTGCAGCGGCCTGCCCCCGGCGGTGCGACCTCCGCCGGGCAGCGGCAGCGAACCGTCGTCCGGATGCCACGCCGAGAACGGCAGCTCGATCAGAACGTCGTCGGGCGTGCCGCTCCAGTAGGCCGACCGGTTGGGCCCGGTGTCCCAGGAGACCAGGAGCTGGCCGTCGACGTAGCGGAACGCGGTGAGCCAGAGGTACTCCCGCTGGTCGCGGGGGATGCGGAGTGCGTGCCGCAGTACGACACCGTCGGAGTCGAACACCGCGACGTGGGTGTTGTGCCGGAGGACGACGTGGGGCCACTGGGTGAACTGCTGGACCTTCTCGTCGTCGTCATCGGACCGGGGCGGCGGCACGGACTCGGTCACGTACTGCTCGAACGCGGGCCAGCCGTACTCGTCGACCAGACCGGAGCGGAGCGTCCGGCCGAGGACCGCCGCCAAGTCGTGCGTCCGGATCCGCTCGGTAGCGGCCGGGTTGAGCGCGAGCAGGCGCCCGTCGACGAGCTTGTCGAGCCGCTGCAGCTGCGGCTCCAGCGTCGGCAGGCCCTGCTGCTCGATCGACTCGGCCAGGTCGTCGAGGAAGTGGGTCAGCGCGACCCGCAGCCCGGCGGACGCGAGGGCCGTCTCCACCAGCGCCGGGGAGGGCCGCCGCGGCAGCCCGGCCTCCGCCGCCCGTACCAGCGCGCCGAGGAAACGGGGGTCGGCGGCGAACGCGGCGAGATCACGACGACCGTCGGTCTCGTCCCTCAGCCACTGGCCGACGTCGACCTGGAAGCTGTCGCTCGGGTCGGCCACCGGAAGGCCCAGTGCCAGCGCGGTGTCGTACAGGTCGAGATCGGACGACCAGTCGAGTTCGAGCTTCAGCGGGACGCCGTCGGCACGGACGCGGTCGGCGGCGCGCTCCAGTAGCGCGTACAGCGGGGCGGACCGCTTCGTGCTCCGCCTGGTCTGCGAGTCGCGGTGCTGGGCGAACCGGTGGAACCAGCCGGCGACGCTGTCGGCGGGATCGGCGGCCGGGTCGCCGCTCCCCGCGGGCGCCACCAGCGCCTCGGTCGCGCCTGCTTCGGCCAGTAGCTCCAGCCAGGCCTCGCTGTCCAGGTGCTCGGGGAAGAACGTCAGCAGCCGCCCGCGGATCGCGGGGACCTCGGCGGCGAGCCGGACCAGCGCCGGTCGGTACGCCTTCCAGAACGCCTCCGGCGCCTTCGGCAGCGTCGGCGCCTCGATCAGGTCGCGCAGCACCTCGGCGTCGGCCTCGGCCTGGTCGAGCCGGGCCGCCTTCGCCAGCCGACGCAGGTCGGCGACCATTCCGGCGTAGGGGGCCAGGCCGCCCAGCGTGCGCTCGACGCAGAGGCGGCGGAACCGGTGGTAGGCCGCCGCCGGCTCACTGCGGGCCGCGAGCGTCCTGGCGTGCGCGGTGAGCGCCTTCGCGGTCAGCGCCCCGGCCAGCGCGAACTCCAGGAACACCGCGTGCTCGCGGTCCTCGTCGACGGCCAGCGCGTACGACTGCTCCGCCTCGCGGGCCTTGCCGAACATCATCGCGGCGTACGAAGGGCTCTCGGCGGCGATGAACGCCCGCCCGGCCTCCTCGTAGTACGTCGGGAGGAAGTGCGGCACGGCGCGGGCCAACCGCGCGCCGAGCTCGTCGAAGCCCTCCTTCGCCGGGCCGACGCGGGACTTCGCGATCCGGGCCAGCCGTTCGATCTCCTTGACCAGCGCCAGGGCGTGGTGGCCGTTGGCCGGGTCGTTGACGAGCGCCCAGGCGGGGAACCCGAGCGCCTGCCTGCGGACGGTGCCGACCTCGGTCGACCGCTCGGGCGCCACGAAGCCGAGGAACTCCATCGAGAGGTCCTCGGCCGCGTGCAGCGTGCCGGGCACCAGCCGGACCACCGTGCGGCCGTCCAGCACCGGGTGCTGGTAGGCGCGGGTGAACAGCGCGTCGACCGTGTCGGACGACGCGACCTCGGTGCCGACCGGGAGCACCGCACCCGCGTCGAGCAGCGCGTCGAGAGAGGTGCTCACGCCGCGTCCTCCTTCTCTACGACGCGTCCGGCGTACAGGCCGGCGGCCATCCGGTTGCCCTCGGACCAGGCCACCGGCCCCACCTCACGCAGCGGCAGCGCGACGCCGTCCGAGCGGGTGAAGAACAGGTCACCGGTCTCGGTCGAGTAGTACGGATCGTCCGACCCGACCCAGGAGCGGGCCTCGACGACCTGGCCGTTCTCGAAGACACGACAGACCGCGAACCCACCGCGGACGCGGAAACCCAGCTGCGAAGCCCTGGCGGTGAGGTGACGCAGCTGGTCGTAGCGCCCGCCGGAGTACCGGGTAACCCGCGTCGCGGCCGCGTCGAGGTCGGCCGGGCGCACCCAGACCTCCCGGAACAGCTGGTCGATCGCTTGGGACAGCTCGAGGTCGGCGGCGAATTCGCGGAGGTCGTCGATGTCCTCGAGCAGGACCGGGTGCGGGAACAGGATCTGGTCGGCGTCGAGCCGGACGGTCTCACCGTCGAGGTCGACGATGCCGATGCCCTTCTCGCTCGCGTCGCGGAGGAAGCCGACCTGTTCGCCGTCGGGGGTCGTGACCACGAGGTTGCGAGCGGCGGACGCCCAGGCCTCGTCGGCCCAGACCTCCGCCAGCAGGGTGGCGGGAACCTGCAGCGAGCGGACCATCCAGCGTTCGACGTCGGCCCGGCATTGGGCTTCGTGCCGGGTGAGCCATTCGGTCAGCTGTTTCAGGCCCACGACCACCGGATCCTCGCGGACCGCCTTGGGCACTGAACGTAGCGTCTTGCCCGCCGCGTTGCGGCACACGAGGTTTTCGCCGTCCAGCGTCACCTCGTAGCCGCCCGCCACCGCTAACCAGGCCATCCAGCCACTCCCTCCACGTCGAACGTGGCTGGAGGCTAGCGAGCCCGTCCGACAGTTCGGCGGGCGGCTACGGAGAGTCCCAATCCGGCCGTGCGGCCCGGCACGCCGCACGGCCGGGCACCGCACTCCCACCGGCGACGATGCGCCCGGTGTCTACCATGGAGCGGACGGTAATCCGGGTCCGGCGGCCTAGCCTGGTGCCAACGCTGCTACCCACGATCGCATCCGGGGCGGGATAGTGGTGGATCGATCCGAACTCGGTGCGTTCCTCCGTGCCCAGCGGGCCCGGCTCCAACCCTCCGACGTCGGCCTGCTCCCGGCCGGCGGTCGTCGTCGCACCCCCGGCCTGCGCCGGGAAGAGGTCGCCGAGCTCTCCGGGGTCTCCAGCACCTGGTACACCTGGCTCGAGCAGGGCCGCCCGATCGTCGCGTCCGTTCAGGTGATCGATGCGCTGGCCCGCGCGTTGCGGCTCGACCCCGACCGGCACCGTCACCTGCGCACGTTGGCCGGCCTGCCGGTGCCGCAGGTGGAGACGGCCGCGGCGGACGTCGCGCCGCGGCTGCAGCGCCTGGTCGACAACGCGTCGCCGAGCCCCGCGGCCGTTTACGACCGCCACTTCGACTTCGTGGTCTGGAACAAGCCCTACGTCCGGGTCCGGCACGATCCGGCCACGCTCCCCGACGACCGGCGCAATCTGATGTGGACGATGTTCACCGACGCCGAGTACCGGGCCAGGATGGTGCGCTGGACCTCGGCCGCACAGGCTGTGCTCGGCCAGTTCCGCACGTCGGTGGGGCAGCGTCCGGACGACCCGCGGTTCACCGAGCTGGTCGCCGCGCTCATCGACGCGAGCCCCGAGTTCCGCACGTGGTGGCCGAACTACCTCGTCCGTGACGTCAACCCGGAGGCCGTCGAGGTCGACCACCCGGCGGCGGGCCGCCTCTCGCTGGAGCTCTACCAGCTCCGTCCGGTCGAGTTCCCCGACCTGCTGCTGGTGTTGCAGGCACCGGCCACTCCGGACGACCGCCGCCGCGTGCAGGGCCTACTACGGTAGGGCGCATGTCGGTCCCGAACGCGGCCCGCGCACTCGGCGGCACCGACCAGCCGAACGCGGCCCGGATGTACGACTACCTCCTCGGAGGCTCGCACAACTTCGCCGCCGACCGGGCCGCCGCGGACGCTCTGCTGGCCGTGGCACCGGACGCGCGGGCCAACGCCAGGGCGAACCGCGCGTTCCTCCGCCGGGTGGTGGGCTACCTGCTCGACCAGGGCGTCCGGCAATTCCTCGACCTCGGGTCCGGCATCCCGACCGCGGGCAACGTCCACGAGATCGCGCACGCGCGCGATCCGGGGACGCGGGTGGTCTACGTCGACGTCGAGCCGATCGCCGTGGAGACCAGCCGCCGGCTGCTGGACGACAACCCGTGCGCCGAGATCGTCCACGCCGACCTGCGCGACCCGGCGGCCGTCCGGAGCGGCACCACGCTGCTCGACCCGGACGAGCCGGTGGCCGTTTTAGCGATCGCGGTGCTGCACTTCGTCCCGGACGGCGACGCACCGGCCGACGTCCTCGGCGCGTATCTCGAACCGCTGGTCGACGGCAGCTACCTCGCGCTCTCGCACGTCGTCGTCGACAACGCACAGCCACCGGCGTCGGAGGGTGGGCTCGCGGTCTACGCCCGCACCACCACGCCCGTGACGCTGCGGGACTCCGGCCAGGTCGCCGCGTTCTTCCACGGGCATCCCCTGGTCGAGCCCGGCCTGGTCCCGGTGTCCCGATGGCGGGCCGAGACCACGGCGGAGCCCTCGGCGATCCACGGCGCGGTCGCGCGCGTCACCCGATTTTCCTAGTTAACCGCTATGTTTCGTGTCGCATCTTCGTCGAGTCCGTTGACCCCGCCTTTCACGGGGTGTTTCGTGGAGGACGTGGAGCGGTTCGTGAGCGTCGTCCGCCGCCACGTGGACCTGCTCCGCGTGGCGAGTTCGCTCTGTCCGTCCAGCGGGTAACGCCTCTCGTGAGCCGGAGGGGTGCCACCGTCCACCCCCCGCCGTGAGAGGACCTGCCATGACAGCCGCCACCGACCACCCGGTCGACCAGGTGACCGCGGACGTCCTGGTCATCGGGGGCGGCGCCGCCGGCACCTGGGCGGCCCTCGCGGCCTGCCGCGCCGGTCGGTCGGTGGTGCTCGCGGACAAGGCCTACACCGGCACCAGTGGCGCAGCGGCGGCCGGCGGCGCCGACGTCTGGGACGTCCCCGCGGACTGGGACACCCAGGAATCCGAAGTCGGTCACCGGGCGAGCCTCGGGGACGGCCTGGCCGACCCCCGCTGGCTGGAGCGGGTGGTGGAGGAGACCAGGACCCGGCTGAGCGAGTGGGAACAGGTGTCCGGCGAGCGCACGCTCCCCGGGTCGGCGCACCTGCGGTGGCAACGATCCCGGTTGCAGCGGCGCGGAGTGCGCATCCTCGACGACAGCCCGGTGCTCGAACTGCTGGTCGACGCAGACGGCGCGGTGGCAGGTGCGCGCGGTCTGACCCGGGGAAGGGGCTACGAGGTGCGGGCCGGGGCGGTCGTACTGGCCACCGGCGGCTGTGGGTACGAGGCCCGCGCGGTGGGTTCCGACGTGAACAGCGGTGACGGGGCGCTGTTCGCCGTCGAGGTCGGCGCGGACCTGTCCGGAGCGGAGTTCACCGCGATCCACCCCGTGATCCCCGAGCCGAACCCGGTACTGACCACCGGCTTCTCCCGGTGGGCCCGGTTCTACCGCGCGGACGGCACACCGGTGCCCGGCACGACCGGCGTCCGGGGCCGATCGGTACTGGCCAGGGCGGCCTCGGCCGAGCCGGTGTTCTGCCGCCTCGACCGCGTGGACCCGCCGATGCGCTCGGCGCTGCGCCTGGCGCAACCCGCGTTCTTCGCGCCGTTCGACGCCGACGGCGTCAACCCGTTCGTCGATCTGTTCCCGGTCTCGGTGCTGTTCGAGGGCTCGATCCGGAGCAGCGGCGGTGTCAGCCTGCGCGGCGACGACTGCGCGACCGGCGTCCCCGGCCTGTACGTGGCGGGTGACGTGGCCGCACGGGATCACGTGTTCGGTGCGACGCCGGGTACCGGCGCGGAGAACACGGCCTGGGCGATCGCGTCCGGCAATTGGGCGGGTGCGGGAGCCGCGGACTTCGCGGCCCGGCTGGGCCGCAGGCACGGCTCCCGGACCGTGCGCGCGACCGGCGCAGCCGGGCTGCGCCCGACGGGCACGCCCGGTACTGACTTCCGGGACGTGATCCGGACGGTGCAGGCCGAGGTACTGCCCTACGACGTCGGTCACCTCCGGCACGGCGACCGGCTGAGCGCCTCACAGGCCGAGTTGGACGCCATGTGGGGGCACGTCCGTAGGTCGCTGGGCGGTGCCGACGCTGTCCGTGCGCGTCGGGCCGCTGCGATGCTCGCCGCCGCCCGCTGGCTGCACGCGGCCGCGCTGGCCCGCACCGAGAGCCGCGGCGTGCACCAGCGGTCGGACTTCCGCGCCGCGGATCCGGCCCAGGCCCGCCACCTCACGGTCGGCGGTCTGGACCAGATCTGGACGCGTCCGGGCGAGATCCTGCCCTCGGTCCCCGCCAGGCTGCCGTTACTGGCCGCCGGTCACCGGGCGTAGTCGTAGAAACCGCGTCCGGACTTCTTGCCCAGCAGACCGGCGTCGACCATCCGCAGCAGCAGCGGAGGCGGGGAGTACAGCGGCTCTTTGAACTCCTCGTACATCGACTCGGCGACCGACTTCGTGGTGTCCAGGCCGATCAGATCGATCAGCCGCAGCGGCCCCATCGGGTGGTTGGCGCCGAGCACCATGCCGTTGTCGATGTCGTCGGCCGAGGCGAAGCCGGACTCGAACATCCGGATCGCCGACAGCAGATACGGGATCAGCAGCGCGTTGACGACGAAACCGGCCCGGTCCTGGGACCGGACCACGGTCTTGCCCAGCCGCTCGGTCGCCAGCTCCTCCACCCGCGCGCGGGTCTCGTCCGAGGAGAGCAGCGACGGGATGATCTCGACCAGTTTGAGCACCGGCGCCGGGTTGAAGAAGTGCACGCCGATGACCTGGGTCGGGCGGGAGGTCGCCATCGCCAGCTTCATGATCGGGATCGAGGACGTGTTCGACGCGAAGATCGCGTCCGGCCGCGTCACGATCTTGTCCAGCTGGGAGAAGATCTCGATCTTCAGCGGCTCGACCTCGGCCACCGCCTCGACCACCAGATCACGGTCGCCGAAGTCGTCGATCGACGTGGTGTAGCGAATCCGGCCCGCGGCGGCCTCCCGGTCGGCGGCGGAGAGCTTGCCCGCCTTGACGCCCCGGTCGAGCGAGTGCTCGATCCGGCGCTGCCCGGCGTCGAGCGCCCCGGCGTCCACCTCGGCGACGATGACGTCGAGGCCGGCCCGTGCGCACACCTCGGCGATGCCCGAGCCCATCAGCCCGGCGCCTACGACGCCCACCCGCTCGATCGTGCTCATGATTGCTCCTTCCGGTTGTCCAAGACCTATCACGGCCCTCGCAACGAGCACTCGTAGGTGGCTCCCGGTAGTGCGCCGTAACACCGACAACAACTCGTTGGAGCGTGTACTCTGGTAACTCGCCGCTACTGACGCCGCATCGCTGCGGAGTCGGATCCGTGCGGCAGCGGCACTGTCGACGAGGGGCCGATGGGTGGGTTCGTAAACGTGCCCGACGTGTCCGTCGGTCGGTCCGCGGCCGGGCTCCCCAGGGTTCCCGGTCTGGTACTGCTCGGCGAGATCGGTCGCGGTAACGACACCGTCGTCTACCGGGCACGCCGGGAGAGCACCGGCGGTCCTCCCGGTCCGGACTACGCGGTGAAGGTGCTCGGCGTCGCTGCGAGCGTCGGGGAACCGGCGCGGCATCGGTTCCGCCGTGAGGCCGCGGTGCTGGCCTGCGTCGACCATCCGGGCGTCGTCCGAGTGCACGCGGTCGGGGAGGTCGACGGCCGCCCCTACCTCGTGATGGAGCTGGTCGAAGGCCGGTCGCTGGCCGAGACGCTGCACGCGGGCGCGCTGTCGCAGGCCGACACCGCCGCGCTCGGCGCCGCGGTGGCCGACGCGCTCAGCGCGGCGCACCGCGTCGGGCTCGTCCATCGCGACGTGAAGCCGCACAACATCATGGTCCGGCCGGACGGGTACCCGATGCTCGTCGACTTCGGCCTGATCGACTTCGGGCCGGGCTCCGTTTCGGACGAGGACGACGGACCCTGCGGCCTCGTGCTCCGGCCCGGCACCGGCGTCGTGGCGGGCACGCTCGCCTACAGTTCGCCGGAGCAGTGCGGCATGCTGCACCGCCCGGTCGACGGCCGATCGGACCTGTACTCCCTCGGTGTCGTGCTGTTCGAGTGCGTCACCGGCCGCCCGCCGTTCGCCGCCGCGGACGTCGGCGAACTGATGCACCTGCACGCGACCGCGCCACCGCCCGACCCGCGCGCCTTCCGGCCCGACCTGTCCCCGGGGTTCGCCGCGATCGTGACGCGCCTGCTGGCCAAGGACCCCGACGACCGGTACCCGAGCGCGGGCACGGTCGCCGACGACCTGCGGCGGCTCCTCCCGGACGCCGTCCCGCCCCGCGCCGGCGCCGTCCCGGCGGGCATCGACGCCCGCTCGCCGCTGCCGCTGGTCGGCCGGGAGCGGGAGCTGGCCGCGCTTCTGGGGCACTGGCACCACGCCGCCCGCGGTGTACCGACGGCCGTCGTGCTCGACGGGCCACCGGGCATCGGCAAGTCGCGGCTGGCCGAGGAGCTGGTCGCGGCGATCCGGGCCCGTGCGGCCGGGCGGCCCGGTCCGGTCGTGCTCACCGCCAGAGCGACCGACGGCGCGGCCCCGCTGGCCGGTCTCCGGGCCGCCGTGGAGCAGTACGTCCGCGCCGTCGAGCACCTGCCGGGCGCGGTCCGGCGCGAGGCCAGGCACTGGCTGGCGACGGCCGCGGCCCCGGTCAGCACCCTGTTACGTCCGCTCTCACCGTCGCTGGCCGCGCTGCTGCGCCTGCCGGAACCGGCGGAGGAGTCCGGCAGGCACCAGTTCCCGGCCGCGGTGGCCACGTTCCTGACCGAACTCGCCCGCTGCGCGGGCGGGCTGCTCATCCGGGTCGAGGACGCTCACGTGCTGGACGCCGCGAGCGTGCGGGTGCTGGCCCAGATGCTGACCGAGCAAGCGCGCACGCCGGTGCTGGTGGTGGCGACGTCCCGCGGCACGTCGAACGCGACCAGCCTGCTGGCCTCCCGGGAGATGCAGGCGCTCGTCGACGAGCGGATCGCGCTCGGGCCGCTCAGTCCCACCGCGGTCGCGGAGCTGGTCGAGCGGCTCTCCGGCCGGATGGATCTGGGCGTCGAGTTCGCGGCGCGCATCGCGACCGCTGGGGCCGGGAACCCGCTGGCCGTCCTGCAGTACTTCCAGGCCGCGATCGAGGGCGGCCTGATCCGGCCGTCCTGGGGGCGCTGGCTGGTCGATCTGGACGGGCTGGCGAACGTCCGGCTGCCCACCGACGTGGTGGAGTTCCTGGTCGCGCGGTTGGAGCAGCTGAGCACGCCGGTGCGGTCGATACTGGCGGCGGCGGCCACGCTCGGCGTCCGCTTCGACCCGGACCTGCTCAGCGCGGTCAGCGGCGCGACGCCCGACGACGTCCGCGCCACCCTCGACGAGGCCGGCCGGATGCGCGTCGTGGAACGACGCGGCGGTGGCGACTTCGGGTTCGTGCACGCCGGGATCAGGCGCGCGCTGCTGAAGGCTGCGGATCCGCTCGCCCTCCGCGCCGTGCACCAGCGCGCCGCCGAGCTGCTCACCCCGGCCGACGGAACCGGCACCGGCGACCCGGGCCGGACGTACGCGCTGGCCAAGCACCGGATCCAGGGGGAGGTCGAGCGCAACCCGGCGGCGGCGGTCCGAGCCTGTGTGGACGCGGCGCAGCAGGCGCTCGCCGACTACTCGGCGATCGACGCGGTCATGTACTGCGACACCGCGGAACGGACCGCGAACGCGTACCGGATCCCGCTCCCACCGGAGTTCGACGAGACCATCGGCATCGCGCTGCACCAGGGCGGACGCTACGCCGAGGCGCTCGACCGGCTCGCGGCGGCGGCCGCGCGGGCGGAGAACCCGCTGGACCAGGCGCGGCTGGTGATCGGCATCGGACAGGTCCACCTGAGCCGGTGGGATCCGGCGGCCGCGGACGACGCGTTCGAACGGGCGCTGGTGGTGCTGGGCGAACCGCTGCCGCGGCACCGGATCGCGCTCGCGGTGTCCAGCGGCTGGGCGGCGATCCGCGGCGTCACCCGGATGCGCACCGGGCTGGGTGCGGGCACCGCGTCCGGTCCGGAGCGGGAGCGCCTCCGCCTGGTCACCCGCGCGCTGGTAGGGCTGGCGAACAGCTGCCTGTTCGGAATGCGTCCGCACCAGATGCCCGCCTACGCGTTCCGGGCCCTGCTGCCGGCTGCCCGGATCGGTCCCACCGCCGAGTACGTGACCGTCTGCGGCCTGATCGGCGTCGTCAGCGGCGCAGCCGGTCGGCGCCGCTCCGCGCGCCGGGCGTTCCACCGGGCCCGCGAGGCCGCGGACCTGCTCGGCGACCCGCAGCTGGCGGTACAGACCGCGATGCACGAGGCCGAGGCCAGGTACCTGATCGGCGACAGCGCGTCCGACCGGGCCGCGGCGCTGCTCGGCGAGCGTGGCCACTGGCTCGACCTGTTCCTGTTCCTCAACGGCATCGCGGTGTTCTGCTGGCAGCGGTTGATCCGCGGTGACGTCGTCACCGCGATGGCCGCCTACCGGCGCGGCGCGCGCCGGCTCACGTTGGGCGACGAGGACGACGCGGCGTTCTTCCTGGTGGGGGCATCGGTGACCGCGGCGTGCGGCCGGCTGACCGACGCTGCCGAACAGCTGACGCAGCTCCGCGAACTGGTCGCGGCCCGCGAGGGCGGAGCACCGGGGCTGCGTGTCAACGTGGTGCTGACCGAGGTCCAGGTGGCGGTCGAGTCCTCCGACGTCGGCGAGCACTTCGACGCGACGCTGGCCTGGTTCGCGTCGTTCGGCCTGGCTCCCGCCGCGCTGCTCCCGGTTCAGCGTGCGATCTACATCTACCAGGCCTACGGGCGGCTCGAGCAATGTCGTCAAGCACGGCGTCGGAACCGTACCGACGGGGTGCCGGACGCCGCGCTCGGCGCGGCACGACGGGCGGTGGACGAACTCGCGAAGGCCGTACGCGGCCGCAACCTACGAGTGCACTCGCTGGTCACGCGGGCTGAGCTGCTCCGGCTGGAGGGTGATCCGAAGGCCGCGCTGGATGCGGTGCTCGCGGCCGCCGCCCCGATCCGGGAGGCCTCGTCGGCGCTGGCCGAGTACGAGGCGGCCCGGGTCCGCGCCAGGGCGTTGCTCGAGCTCGGCGAACCCGGTGCGGCCCGGCGCGCGGCGCGGGACGCGGTCGACCTGGCCACCGAGCACGGCTGGCCCCACCGGGCGGACTGGGTCCGGCTGGAGTTCGAGCTGGTCGCCGAGTCACCGATCGGCACTCACGACCCGGACTGGGATTTGTCGCGGTCGGCGGTGGACCGGGAGCGGCTGGTGGCGCTCGAGCAGGTCAGCAAGGCCGCCGCCCGGGTGCTCGATCCGCGGGAGCTCGCGCGGGTCGGGCTGGACGAGTCGATCCGCATCCTGCGAGCCGAGCGCGGGCTGCTGTTCCTCACCGACGAGGAGACCGGCCGGTTGGAGCTGTGGCTCGGCCGCACCGCACGCCGGGAAGACCTGGTCGCACCCGCCGGGTACGCGACGTCGCTGGTCGACCGGGTCCGGCTGAGCCGCAGCGAGCTCGTGATCACCGGCACCGAGGACGGCGCGGCGCTGGGTTCGGCGAGCGTGCTGGAGCACGGGCTGCGCAGCGTCGTCGTCGCGCCGCTGGAGCTCGACGGGCGGCTGCTCGGCGTCGTCTATCTGGACAGCCGGCTCGCGACCGGCGTGTTCCGGCCGCGCGACGCCGGCATCCTCACCGCGATCTGCGCGCACGTGGCGGCGGCGCTGGAGACGGCCAGGGCGGCACAGTTGGCCGGCGAGGTCCGGGCCGTCCAGCAGGAGTACAAGGTCGCCGACCTGCTGCGGGTGGCGATGACCTCGGTGTCCGGCACGCTGGACCCGACCGAGGTCCTCAACCGCCTGCACCGTGCGCTGGAGGCGATGCTGCCTGGCGGCGTGTCGTGGCTGGTCGAGCAGGACGAGACCGGGCAGCTATTGGTTTCGGGCGAGGCCGGGTTCGAGATGGTGCGCCCGGCGACGCTGAAGCTGCTGCTCGCGGTCGACGAGCCAACCGTGGTGGCGATCGACGCACCGACGAGCCTGCTGGTCGTGCCACTGACCGTTCCGGAGTCGGCGGAGAGCCCGGCCACGCGGATCGGTTTTGTGCTGCTCGCGGCCGACGGCCCGGACGCGTTCCGGGAGAGCCACCTCGGGCTGGCCGACGCGCTGGTGCGGCACGGGATGGTCGCCTACCAGAACGCGGTGCTGTTCCGGCAGGTCACCGAACTCGCGACGATCGACGGACTGACCGGTGTCGCCAACCGTCGGCACTTCTACGAGACGGCGACCGTGATGACCGCGGCGGGTGGCCCGGCGGCGGCGATCATGGTCGACATCGACCATTTCAAGCAGGTCAACGACGGCCACGGGCACCGCGTCGGCGACCAGGTGATCGCCGAGGTGGCGGCCCGCCTGCGGCAGGCGCTGGGTGCGACGGGGGTGCTGGGCCGGTACGGCGGCGAGGAGTTCGCGATCGTGCTGGACGGCGCCGACGCCGCACGTGCGGTGCAGGTGGCGACCGAGCTGCACGCCGACATCGGTGCGCGGCCGGTCGACACCGACGCCGGCCCGCTGGCGGTCACCGTGAGCGTCGGTGTGCACTGCGCGAGCGGCGTCGACCTCGGTCTGTTGCTCAGTACCGCCGACGAGGCGCTCTACGAGGCGAAGCGCGGCGGCCGTGACCGGGTCGTCGTGGCGAACGGTGCACGTTCCGGCGGCCGCTAGGTGCGCGCAGGGGCCGCCGGAACGTAGCGGTCACACCGGGCGGCCGAGGCCGTTCGGGTCGGGCTCCGGACCGGCCGCGCCGGCTCGCAACTGCCCGCCCGGCGGGGTCCCGTCGCCCCCCTCGTCCGCCAGCGGCGCCGGACGGCCGACCTCCTCGGCGAGGCGGTCGGCCACCTCGTGTTCGGTGAGTGCCGGCAGCATCGTGTCGACCTTCGCGTCCGCGGCCAGCTCGTCGTACACCTCGCGGACCTCGTGCTCGATCGTCTCGCGCTCGACCGAACCCTCGTAGCGCTCGTCGAAGCGATCGGTGATCCGGTCGAGCACCTTGTCGGTGTCCTCGAACGGGTTGTGCGTCGTCACGGCCGTCTCCCTCCCACAGGCTGTCTGTCCGGCCCTACCCGGGCCCGTTCGGCGGTTAACGGTCCAGAAGATGAACAATCACGGACCGAAGGTGACCCCGGTCGCGTAGGCGTTCGTGACGAACGCGAGCTGGCTCGGGCTCGTGATCAGCGTCGACCCGCCGTTGAACCGCAACCCACGGAAGTCGACGTCGTCCAGCAGGCCGTTCGGGTTGCCCGCGACGACGGTCGGCAGCGCCCGCGGCGGGCCGGCGAAGACGACGTCGTCCACGTCGACGCCGGTGAGCGACCCGGAGCCGGTGACCTCGAAGCCGAGGTACCGCTCCTGGCACTCCTCGACCCGGATGTCGCGGTAGTTGATGTCGCTGACGTCGCCCCCGTCGCGGACGAAGATCGAAATCGCGTCGCGGGCGTACGGGTCGCTGCGCGCGAGCTTGTGGATGACGTCGATGTTCTCGTAGCTGACGCCGGTGATCGGGGCGCCGGTCTCACGTCCGATCTCCAGCGCGTTGCCCGCGCGTCCGTTGAAGACCACCGAGTCGTGGACGTAAATCTGGCTGGTCGATCCGGCCCACGCGCCGTCGGACATGCTGCTCTTGATCGCGATGCCGTCGTCGTAACTGCGCACGAAGACGCCGTCGACCTCGACGTTCCGGGATGCCACCACGTCGATGCCGTCCGGGGTGCCGGTGCCGTCGTCGTCGCGCCAGTTGATCACCTTGATGTTCCGCAGCGTGACCTGCGCGGAGCGGCGGCTGACCACGCCCCAGTGCTTCTGCCCGAGGAAGATCGGGCCGTCGATCGTCACGCCGGTCGAGTTGTTGATCCGCAGCGGGCGTCCGTGGTCGATGACCGCGGTCGAGTCGACGATGCCGCGCCCGGTGACCGCGGTGCCGTCCGCGCCGGGGCCGCTCTCGCTGTCCGCACCGATCCGGATCTTGCCGCGCAGGATCGCGCCGCCGGCCAGGTACAGCCGCGTGCCGGGCGGTACCGCGTAGGTCCCGCCGGGGCCGGAGGCGCCGGGCACGATCTGGCCGGCCCCGTCGACCGTCCAGACGCCGGGGCCGACATAACGGGTGGTCGGCGTGTTTCCGGTGGGTGCCCCCACCTCGAGCGGGTTCGCGAACAGGAACAGCGGCGGGTAGGTGTCGGTGTCCGGGTCGATCTCGAAGCTGTAGGAACCGGGCACCGGGATCGTGAAGCGGAACGTCCGGGGCGCCAGGCGGGTCACCCGGACGGCGGCATCCCGCGGGCGTAGCACCGCGGTCGGGGAGTCCTTGCTGGTCGTCACCGTGACCGCCACCGGGCCGCCGCCGAACGAGAAGTTCGTGAACGCGCCGAGCCCGGTCGGGTGGACGGGCGAGCTGCGGCCGCCGACCGAGACCGCGTACTGGCCGGTCGTCGGCGCCCCGGGGGGAGCCGGGTAGGTGACTACGGTCGCCGCGGACGCCGGCGCGGCGCCCCACGGCGCCAGAACCGTCAAACCGAGCAGCGTCGCCGTGGCCACCAGCGTGATGCTGAAGCGTCGCAAGATACTTAAAAGACCCATACCCGCGGAACGACCCGGCCGAGTCCACAGTGATGAGAACGCGGCGACGCGCAGCCGATCGGCCACAGAGGACTGCCCGTAGCGCTCATCACCCCGGTTGGGTCGCGGTCACCGGCGTTGCCGCGGTGCGGGTGAGTATCCGCCTGTGGTGCGGGGCCCGGCGGCGAGGGGGGAGTGATCCCCCGAAGGGCGTAGTAACCCGTCGACTGTCCAGTTCGAGTCGGAAAGCGACCACTGCGCAGTGCGGCATGGGGGTGCCAAGAATGTCGTAGCGGGGGTGAACCATCCTCCGCGTATTTCCGTGGTGACGTTGCGCTATGGGTCACGCGGCGAGTTTCTGTGCCGACACAGCGCTGCCGAAGAAGGGGCTTGCGGATGCATCCGGGCAAGGCTGTCCGCGCGGCTGCGATGCTCGCCGTCGCCGCCGTGGGGTACGCGACCCTCGGGGGCCCGGCCGTCGCCGAGCCGCCACCGTCGGGCGGGGCGACGTGCCCGCCCGGCGAGGACTGCGAGGTGCGCGCCGAGCAGCCGGGGACCGGGCCGCGCCCTCGCCCGGAACCGGGTGACCCCGATCCCGGCCCAGGCCCGACCGGCCCGCCGGAGCGAGCCTGCAACAACCCGGTGTTCTGCCCGCCGGGTGAGGCGCAGCCCGAGCCGGAAGGCGAGACGGCACAGCAGGTGGCGCTCCGCGAGTTCGCGAAACTGCCGATCCGGGGGCCGCAGATCGGCGTCGCGCCCGACCCCGAGGGCTCCGGGCTGGTCGGCCTGCCGGTCTGGCTCTGGACGGACGTCACGCCGCTGACCTGGGGGCCGTACACCGCGACCGCCGCGGTGCCGGGGCTCACCGTGACCGCCACCGCGACCGCTACCCGGATCACCTGGAACATGGGCGACGGCAGGCAGGTCGTCTGTGACAACCCCGGCACGCCCTACCGGCCCTCCTACGGCAACGCCGCGTCGCCCGACTGCGGCTACCGGTACGCCCGCTCCAGCCGCTCGCAGCCCGGCGGCACGTACACGATCACCGGCACGACCAACTGGGTCGTGAACTGGGCCGGTGGCGGCCAGAGCGGCACGATCCCGCAAACCAGGCAGACCCAGATCCAGGTCCGCATCGACGAGCTCCAGGTGGTGACGCAGTGAGCCGCAGCGCGACGGGAACCCCGACGCAGACCCCGGTGACCTCGGGGCCGGTGCCGGCACCGCGGGTGGTCGGCCAGCGCCGGGTCCGCACCGGGCACCTCGGCCTCGCGGTCGCGCTGGTCGCGATCGGCGGGCTGCTCGCGGCGTTCGCGTTCTACGCCGCCACCCGCACCGGCGACTACCTGGCGGTGGCCCGCCCGGTGGCCGCGGGCGCCACGATCACCGCCGAGGACCTCGCCGTCGTGCAGGTGAACAGCACGGTCGGGCTCACCCCGCTGGCTGCGTCCGAGCGGGGCTCGGTGGTGGGCAAGCGCGCGAAGGTCTCGCTGGTGCCCGGCACCCTGCTGACGAAGGACCAGCTCACCGACGTCGAGCTGGTCGGCCCCGGCCAGCAGCAGGTCGGCATCGGGCTCAAGCCGGAACGGATGCCCGCGAAGCGGCTCAGCCCCGGTGACAAGGTGCAGCTCGTCTCCACTCCGGCACCCAATGCCACGTCGGACGAGCCGGATTCGTCGGAAACGTTTGCCGCGACCGTCGTCGACACCTCGCCGCGGACCGACAACGACGCGACGACCGTGCTCTACGTCGCGGTCTCGGCGAACGACGCTCCGCGCGTGGTCGAGCTGGCCGCCGCCGAGCGTCTCGGCGTCGTGCTGACCGGGGCCCGCTGAGATGGCGCTCGTTGTGCTGGCGTCCGCGAAGGGATCGCCCGGCGTCACGACCGCCGGTCTGGCGTTCACGTTCGCGTGGGCGACGCGCACGGTACTGGCCGAGTGCGACCCGGCAGGCGGTTCGGTGCTGGCCGGCTACCTCCAGGGCCAGGTCGACGCCGGGCGCGGGCTGATGCCGCTGGCCGTCGCCGACCTCCGCCACTCCGGTGCCAACGATCGACTGGAGAGCGAGTTCTGGGCCCAGCTGGTCGACCTCGCGCCGCCGGACCGGCAGCGGCTGCTCCTGCCGGGGCTCACCGACCCGGCCCAGTCCGGCACGCTCGCGCCGCTCTGGAACCGCTTCGCCGGCTTCTTCGCCCAGCTGGAGTTCGGCGACCCCGGCTACGACGTGGTCGTCGACTGCGGTCGGCTGGCTGCGCCTGCCACCCCCTGGCCACTGCTCTGGGCAGCGGACGCCGTCCTGCTCGTCGTCCGCCCGACGCTGCCCTCGGTGTCGGCAGCGGTGCCGACGCTGGGCGCGATCCGTGCGCAGCTTTCCGAGCGCACGGCGAGCCTGTCGTCGCTGGGGCTGCTCCTGGTGGGTGAGGGGCCCTACTCGGCGGCCGAGGTGTCGGGCCAGCTCGGTGCGCCGGTGGTCGCCGCGCTGCCGGACGACCGCAAGACCGCCGACGTCCTGAGCACCGGCGGTGACGTGCGGCTCTCGCGTCCGCTGCTGCGGGCCGCCGCGAACGCCGAGGCGCGCGTACGTGCGTTGGTCGCCGACCACCGCCAGCAGGTGCCGCGTCGCGCGGTCCGGAGGGAGGTGGCAGCGGGCCATGGGCCTTTCTGATCCGCCCACCGACACGAGCGCCGAGGCGGGCACCGGTAGCGCGCCCGTCGATCCGCTGGCGGTGCCCGAGTACGACACGCCACCACCCGCCACGAGCTATCCGCGTCCGCCCGAAGGCGAGCCGGTCCAGGTCTCGTCGGGCACAACCGTGTTCCCCCAGGCATTCCCTTCGGGGCCGGCCGGATATGCCCCGTCGGCGACGGGGATGCCGTCGAACGCGCTTCGCTCGGCGCTACCGCCGCCGCCGCGTCGCCCGCCGGGACCGCCCGGACCGCTGGGTCCGCCGAGTCCGCCGGGACCGCCGGACCCGCCGTCGTCGAGTGGATCCGATGCGGTGATGTTCCTGCCGCCCTCGGTCGTCGATGCGACGCCCCGCCGGCCGCAGCCCGGGCCTCCGCCCACCGTGGGCCCGGGGTCGGGTTCGGGGCAGGGTCCGGGGCCGCGACACGCGGCACCCGCCGCGGTCGACTACGCGGCGGTGCGGTTGCTGGGGCGGCAGATCAGCGAGCGGCTCTCGCTGTGGTTGCGCAATCATCCGGACGCTTCGGAGGACGATCGCCGTCGGGAACGGGACCGGGTCGCCGGCCAGCAGGTCGCGGAGTGGGTCGACGCACAGCGGCGGGCCGGGGTGCCGCTGGGGGCGGCGGACGAGCGGGCGCTGCTGGAGGCGGTGATCGCCGACCTGGTCGGGTTGGGTCGTCTGCAGGCGTTGCTGGCGGATCCGTCGATCGAGGAAGTGCACATCCTGGGGTGCGACCGGGTGCGGATCACCCGGCGGACCGGTGCGGTGGAGATCGGTTCGCCGATCGCGGAGTCCGACGACGAGATGGTGGAGATCCTGCAGACCGCGGCAAGGCGGGCGGGGTCGACCGAGCGGTCGCTGTCGACGTCGCGTCCGGTGCTGGATCTGCAGTTGCCGGACGGGTCGCGGCTGGCGGCGGTGTATCAGGTGTCGCACCGGCCGTACGCGGTGATCCGGCGGCACTCCACGCTGGACGTCACGCTGCCGGATCTGGCCGGTGGGCGGGGGGATCTGGCGGAGATGATCGATCCGCTGATGGGGGAATTCCTGTCCGCGGCGATGCGGGCCGGGCTGAACATCATGGTCGCCGGGCTGGCCGGTGCGGGAAAGACGACGCTGTTGCGGGCGCTGGCGGCCGAGATACCGCGGCAGGAAGCGTTCGTGGTGCTCGAGGAATCCCGCGAGCTGGGGCTGCACGCGTCGCCGCGGCATCCGTGGGCGATGTCGTTCGAGGCCAGGGAGGGGCACGGGGAGCGAGACTTCTCGGGGCGTCCGGCCGGTGAGGTGACGATCGCGGACCTGATCCCGCTGTCGCTGCGGCTGGGTGTGCTGCGGGTGATCGTCGGTGAGGTGCGGTCGCGGGAGATCGTGCCGATGTTGCAGGCGATGACGACCTCGCGGGGGTCGATGTGCACGATCCACGCGCGGACGCCGCAGGCGGTGACCGAGCGGATCATCGAGTTGTCGCTGTCCCACGGCAAGGACATGACCGTGGAGCTGGCCCGGCGGATGGCCGGGAACGCGCTGGATCTCGTGGTGTACGTGACCGTGCAGGACGAGACGCCGATCGGCGGGCGCAAGCACCGGTTCGTCTCGCACATCGAGGAGATCGACGGCGTCACCGGCGACCGGATCGCGACCACGACCGTGTTCGGCCCCGGCACCGACGGCCGGGGCGTTCCCAAGCACCTGCCGGGGCGGACCCGCGAGCAACTGCTGCGGGTCGGATACGACGCCCGCGCGCTCGGCGGCTGGATCGAGGCCGGTCACGGCGCCTGGCGACGGCCGCTGGAAAGTCTGCTCAACCGGGTGCCGACGAGCACGGCGGGGGTGATGGTGTGAACCTGCGGCTGATCGCCGGGCTCGGCGGCGCGCTGGTCGTCGCGGGGGTCGCGCTGGGCGTCTTCGCGTTGATCGGCACCGCCCGTCCGGCGCGCCCGACGTCGTCCGCCGTGCTCTGGTGGCGGCGGGCGTGGAACGGCGACGGGCTGAGCGCGCAAGACCGGCGGGTCCGGCAGGCGTTGCTGCTCGGCGCGCTGGCGGCCGGGGTACTCGGCTGGCTGTTCACCCGGATGCCGATCGCGGGACTGCTGGCCGCGCTCGCGGTGCCGGGCGTCCCGTGGCTGTTCACGGTGGGGAACAGCGAGAAGCGGGCGATCCTGCGCATCGAGGCCGTCGGGGAATGGGCGCGTCGGCTCAAGGACATCTCCGGCACCGGCGTGGGGTTGCAGCAGGCGATCGTCTCGTCCACCGCGACCGCGCCCGCGGCGATCTCCACCGAGATCGGGACGCTCGCCGCGCGGCTCCAGGCCGGGTGGAACGGGCGGATCGCGCTGCTGCGGTTCGCCGACGAGATCGCCGACCCGGTGTGCGACCAGGTGGTGGCCGCGCTGATCCTGCATCTGTCCGACCGGGGTGAGCACTTGGGCGACGTCCTGAACTCGATCGCGTCGGCGGCCTCCGCCGAGGTGGCGACGCGCCGCGAGGTGGAGGCGAAGCGGACGCAGCCGCGGTTCGCGGTCCGCTTCCTCACCGGTCTGACGCTGCTGGTGCTGGTCTACGGCGCGAGCCGCCCGGACTACATGGCGCCGTACGGCACGTCGACCGGGCAGCTCGTGATGGCCGGGCTCGGTGGCGTGTTCATCGCGCTGCTGGTGTGGGTTCGGGCGATGAGCCTGCCGCCCAAGGCGCCCCGGTTCCTCTCGGTACCCGGGAAGGGCGAGTCATGATCGCGTCCTGGCAGTTACCGGCCGCGGTGCTCGGCGGTGCGGCGGTGGGCGGTGGTGGCTTCCTGCTGATCCGGGAGATGCTGCCCGCGGTACCGGCGCTCGGCCCGGCGTTGCGCCGGCTGCACGAGCCCACGGCTACTCCCGTGGCGTCGGCGTCGGGCTTCTCCGGGCTCACGCGGAGGATTCGCGTCCCGCAGCGGGACCTGGCGTTGCTCGGCCGGACACGGGAGCAGTACCTGGTCTCGCTGCTGCTCTCCGCGTTGATCGGGTTGGCGACGCCGCCGGTGGCCGGGTTCATCTTCGCGGCCGCCGGCATCCACCTGCCGGTAGCGATCCCGGTCGGTGCCGGGCTGGTCTGCGCGGTGCTGTTCATGTTCGTCGCGCACCGGGACGTCATCGAGAAAGCCGCCAGCGCCCGGGCTGAGTTCGTCCGGGCGGTCTGCACCTATCTGGACCTGGTGGCCCTCCAGCTCGCCGCAGCGCACGGACCGGTGCAGGCGTTGGAGCAGGCGGCCACGGTGTGCGACGGCTGGGTCTTCCAGCGGATCCGGGAGGCGCTGCTCCGGGCGCAGATGCAGATGCGGTTCCCGTGGGCCGAGCTGCGGTTGATGAGTCAGGAGATCGGCGTGGCCGAGCTCGGCGACGTCGGGGCGATCATGCAGTCCTCCGGCACCGAGGGCGCCCAGGTCCAGCAGACGCTGCGGGAGCAGGCCGACTCGCTGCGGGATCAGATCCGGACGACTGATCTGGCCAGGGCCGAGTCGATCACGTCGCGGCTCGACATCCCCGGGGCGGCACTGGTGTTCGTCCTGGTCCTGTTCGTGCTCTATCCGTTCATGACGCGTATCTGAGGGAGTCTCATGAAGCTGTGGCTCACGCTGTACCTACGGGTGCAGGAACTGACGCGGGAGCGCGACCGAGGTGACGGACCGGTGCCGACCTCGATCATCATCGCCGGGCTCGCCGTGCTGGCGGCGGCGGTGGTGGCGTGGGCCACCACCAAGGCCAATAACGCGATGAACTCGGCGCCCTGACCGATGCTGCGTCGTCGCCTGCGGGGAGAGCGGGGTTCGTCGCCGGTCGAGTTGGCAATCCTCGCTCCGGCCGTGCTGCTCGCGTTGTTCGCGTCGATCCAGGTCGCGGCCGTGTTCATGGCACGTTCGGTCGCGCTCTCCGCAGCCCAGGAGGCGTCCACGGCCGAGCGCGCGTTCACCGCGCCGCCGGGGGCGGGGGAGGACCGCGGCCGGTCGTTCCTGGCCAGGGCCGGTGACTGGCTCACCGACGGCCAGGTGACGGTCGAGCGTGACGGGCAGCAGGTCACGACGACGGTGACCGGGCAGGCGATCTCGCTGATCCCGGGCTTCACGTTCACCGTGTCGCAGTCGTCCCGCGGCGAGGTGGAGCGGTTCACGACGGACGACGGTCCATGAGCGCCTACCGGGGTCTCGACGAGGACGGGTCGATCGCGGTCGAGTTCGCGATCCTGGTGCCGGCGTTCGTGCTGCTGATCGCCGTCGCCGCGGTCGTGGGCAGGCAGACCGTGGCGCAGACCGCGATCGAGGGTGCCGCCCACGACGCGGCGCGGGCGGCGTCGATCTCCCGGACGGCGGCCACCGCCCAGGCCCGGGGGGACGAGGCGGCGCGCAGCGTCCTGGAGGACCACGGCCTGCACTGCGACCCGGTGACGATCACCGTCGACACCGGCCAGTTCGCACGTCCGGTCGGGCAGCCCGCCGCGGTCACCGCGACCGTCTCGTGCTCGGTGGCGTTCTCCGACATCGCGGTGCCGGGCATGCCGGGCAACCGGACGCTGTCCGCCACGTTCACCAGCCCGCTCGACGTCTACCGGAGCCGGTCGTGAGCGGGGACCGGGGGCGGGTCAGCGTTTTTCTGGCGATCGCGCTGACCGGTGTCCTGATCCTGATCGGCATGGTCGCCGACGGCGGTGCGCGGCTCCGGGCGATGCAGCGCGCCGACAACATCGCGGCCGAAGCCGCCCGGGCGGCCGGGCAGGGCATCGACGGCGGGACGGCGATCCCCGGCGGCGAGAAGCGGCTCGACCCCGAGTTGGCCGTCCAGGCGGCGCAGACCTACCTCGCCGAGGCCGGGGTGCCCGGTACGGCGACGGTCAACGAGGAACGCACCCAGGTCGTCGTCGAAGTCCAGGTCACCCGTCCGACCGCCATGCTCGGCCTGATCGGGATCGACACGATCCAGGTCACCGGACGCGCGACGGCGGTCCTCATCACCGATCAGACCCAGCCCAACCAGTGAGACGGAGGCGGCGATGAGTTCCACGTCCACGAGCCGGCGCGCCGGTCGGAGCAGACCGCGGCAGGTGCTGTCCGGTCTCGCTGCCCTGCTCGTGCTGCTGGGGACGCTGATCGGCGTGCCTGTGCTGCTGGCCGTGCTGGGCGGCAACCCGCTGCCGGACCACGTGCCGTCGGCGGCCGAGGTCGGGAACGCGCTGACGTCGCCGGACGACGGGACGCTGTTCCTGCGGGTGCTGACGGTCGCGGGGTGGCTGGGTTGGGCGACGTTCGCGCTGTCGGTACTGGTCGAGGTGCCGGCGGCGGTGCTGCGGCGGCCGGCGCCGCGCTTGCCGGGGTTGCGGGCCCAGCAGCGGATCGCGGCGACGTTGATCGCGGCGGTGGCGCTGATCGCGGGTTCGTCCACTGTGGCGAGCGCGGCGATGGCGCCCGCGGCGAGCGCGGCGATGACGCCCGCGGCGAGCGCGGCGATGGCGCCACCCGCGGCGAGCACCGCGGGCACCGTGGGCACCTCGGTGGGAACTGCTGGGACCGTGGTGGGCACCGCCGCGCCGGTCGCCGGGTCGCTGGGTACCGCGTCGTGGTCGGCGGCGGTCCCTCGGGACGCGTTGCCGCCGCTGCCGGTACGGACGGTGTCACACCTGCCGACCGATGCGGCGTCGTTCCCGGGTAGCGCGGTCCGCCCGGTGGCGGGGGGCAGCACGTACGTGGTGGCCCCAGGGGACCGGCTCGCGGACATCGCCGCGCGGTTCCTGGGCGATCCTGATCGGTACCCCAAGCTGGCGGCCGCGAACAGTCTGTCCGATCCGGACGAGATCGCGGCCGGGCAGCGTCTCGTGCTTCCGGCGGACGCACGGGACCGCGGAGCGTCGCAGTACGCGGCGGGCCCGGTGCAGGGGGCGTCGTCCGGGAGCTACGTGGTGGCGCCCGGTGACCGGCTGTCGGACGTCGCCGAGCGGTTCCTGGGTGATCCGGATCGGTATCCGGAACTCGCGACGGGTAGCGGCGTGGATGATCCCGACGAGATCCGGCCGGGGGAGCGGATCACGCTCCCGCCGGACGCGCGCGACCGTGGCACGGACGAACACGCCTCCGGCCACGTAGACACCAAGGCCCCGGACACCAAGGCCCCAGAGGGTAAGGCCCCGGACGGCAAGGCCCCGGACGGTAAGGCCCCGGACGGCAAAGCGCCTGACAGCAAGGCGCCGGACGGGAAGGCCCCCGACGGCAAGGCTCCCGACAGCAAAGCACCGGCCGAGCCCGCGCCGGGCGGCGGCAAACCCGCCCCGGTGCCGCCGGCGCCCACCCCCGACTCACCCCGAACTCCCGACTCCACCCGAACTCCCGACCGGAGCCCCGCCACGCCGGCACCGGGCGGCGTTCCCCAGACCCAGGAACGGCCGGATTCCACCCTCCCGACGGGCGCGAGCGGCGGCGCCGACCCGCAGACCCGCCCGGCGGCCCACCACGAAGGGCTGTCCCCGCTGCTCCCGGTCGGCGTCCCACTCGCCGGGGCCGGACTGCTCACCGCCCTCCTGCTCGCCCGCGGACGCCGTCAGCAAGCCTTCGTCGGCCGCCACCGCAGGCACCGCGGCCACCGCAAGCCCCCGCCGAAGAACAACCGCCCCACGGTCGTCCGCGACGGGTTCATCGCCGCACCTCCGCGCCCCACTCCGGGGATCCCCGCCCAACGGCAGACCGAGCCCCGCGCCGACCTCCCACCGAGCACCCCGGCCGAACCGGACGCCAATGCCCGGCTCGACCTGGCGCTGCGCGTCCTGGCCACCGGCCTCACCGACCGCTCCCCGGACGAGATGCCGGACGTCCTCGGCGCCTGGGTCGAACAGGACACCGTCCGGCTCATCCTCAGCCGCCCGTGCCCCGACCCGCCCGCGCCGTGGACCGGCGCCGAGCTGACCTGGGAGCTCGCCGCCGACGCGGAGCTCCCGGACACGACCGGTGTCCCCGCGCCCCTGCCGATGCTGGTCACGGTCGGCACCCGCGGTTCCACGCCGCTGCTGCTCGACGTCGAGCGGCTCGGCGTCCTCACGCTCACCGGCGACGAGTTCCGCGCCGACGACCTCCTCCGGCACATCGGCGCCGAACTCGCGGGCGCCCCGTGGAGCGACGACGTCGAGATCTTGATCGCGGGCTTCGACTCCGAGCAGACCAACCACCTCGCGATGCTCGGCGACGGCCGGATCGAGCCGGTGCCGACGATCGCGGACGGCATCGGGAGGATGCGGCGCCGGGTCTCGCAGGCGCTGGGTATCGAGCCGAGCGCCGCCGGCCGCCACGCGGCCAAGGACGAGGAGGACGAGGACGAGTGGGCGCCGACCATCCTGCTCGCGGCCGATCCCGACCTGGAGGAGACGATCGCGCTCGGCGAGCTCGACGCCGACCTGGCCACGACCGGGCGGTGCGGGGTCGGCGTGGTCGCGTCGCTCCGCGGCGACCTCGGACGGTGGCCGCTCCCGGTGACCGAGGACGGTGCCATGTCCGCGGGTTTCATCGGGATCCACGAGCCGGACCTCCTGGCAGCACGGCTCTCACCCTCGCGGCTCGGCAGCCTCGCCGAACTGTTCGTCGACTCCGCGCTCAAAGGCTGAGCACGGCGCGAAGGCTGGGCACGGCGCAAAGGCTGAGCACGGGCGCCAAACCCCCCGCCAACCCCGCGACCCGTGACGTTCGGCATGCTGAAGACGCCCGGCGTGTCCGGGTGACCACCGATGCCGGTGCGGGTGATGGTGGCGTGTGTCCGGACCGACGGCGTGGTAGGGGAGAAGCATGGGGCTGGTCGTGGGAGTCGACGTCGGCGGCGCACGCATCGCGGCCGGCCTTGTCGACCCCGACGGTCGGGTGCTGATCCGGCAGACCGTCCCGACCCCGCCGCGCCCCACTGACCTCGTGCCTTGCGTCCAAGCCTTGGTGAACGCGTTTCGCGGCGGGTACACGATCTCGGCGGTCGGGCTGGGCATTGCGGGTTTTGTCGACCGGGACCGGTCGACGGTCCTGTTCTCATCGCTCGCCGGATGGGCGGACCAGCCGATCGGAGTGGAACTCGAGCAGCATCTCGACCTGCCGGTCGTGGTCGAGAATTCCGGCAGCGCCGCCGCCTGGGCAGAAGTGCGTTACGGCGCCGGGATCGGCGAGACGAGCCTGGTCAGCTGCGTGATCGGTACCGGGCTCGGTGGCGGGTTCGTGATCGACGGACATCCCTACCGCGGCCGGTTCGGCGTGGCGGCGGAGTACGGGCACATCCCGGTGGTCCCCGGTGGACTGCTGTGTGGGTGCGGCAACCGTGGATGCTGGCAGATGTACGCGTCGGGTGCCGCGCTGGCCCGCGAGGCCAAGCAACTCGCCGTGTCCGGAGCGCCCGAGGCCAAGCCGCTGCTCGCGCGGGCCGGGGGTGACGTCGACGAGATCGGTTACCGGGTGGTGGCCGCGGTGGCCCGGGACGGCGACCCGGCCGCGCTCGCGCTGGTCGAGAACCTGGGGCGCTGGCTGGGTACCGGCATCGCGACGGTCGCGTCCGTGCTCGACCCGGGGTGCGTCGTGATCGGCGGGGGACTGCTCGCGGCGCTGGCCGGCGTGGCAGCGAGCGCGGACGGCGACGGCGTCGAGCTGCTGCTCGAATCCGCGCGGGACGAGTTCCGCCGCAGCCTGCCGGGGCGCGGTTATCGACGCGAGGCGAGCATCGAGCCGTCGCGGCTCGGCACCGACGCCGGGCTCGTCGGGGCTGCCGACCTTGCCCGCTCCCGCCGCTGAAGTCGGGGCGTTTCGGTCCGGCGACCGACTCCCTGGTCCGCTCGGGTAGGACCGATTGGGGGTCGCGTGTCCCCCAATTGGCCCCCAGCTCGGGGGCAGTTCGTCGTGGAGCGCTGGTCTGAGCCTTTTCGGGGCGGTACGCATGCCCACGTATCTGCCATGGTGTAGCCGTGTTCGGGTGCCCGCGCGGACGTCAGTCCGTTCTCGACGGTCGCGCTGACGTGTTCGGCTGTTGCCCGGGCACGTTCGCCGCCTTCCTCGGGATGCCGTGACGTTCTCGCCAGCCTCCGGCGACAGACGTGCGGTCAACCACGACGGCGCGCTCCCCGGGGGTGCCGATCAGCTGGCCGAGGACGTCGAGAACCAGCGTCGCGCGGCCGCGTTCGTCGCCCACCGGAAAGCGGTCTGCCGGGACGAGCTGTGCCGGGTGTCCGCGGTGTGCGCGCTGGGCTGGCTGATCGCCTACCAATTGTTCGCCTGGGCGGCCAGCGGCACCTGGGCCGCGCCGCTGATCACCGATGCGCTGTACCTGCTGCCGATCGCGGCCGCGACGCTCGCCGGTATGTTCGCGGCGCGCAGCAGCACCGGCCGGATCAGGCTGGTCTGGAGCTGGCTCGCCGCGTCGCACGCCTGTTGGCTGGCGGGCGAGCTGACGTGCAGCGTCTGGGGCGTCTGGATGTCGTCCGACCGGGCCGCGGCGATCGTCGAGACCGATGCGTCGATCCCGCTCGCCGAGATCGGGTTCACGGCCTCGTACGCGCTGTTGGTCCCGGCCGCGTGGGTCGGGTTTGTGGAGACCCGGAAGCTCTGGCGAGCCCGCGCGCTGCTGGACGCCGCCCTCGTCGTGCTCGCGGTCGGGTCGGTCGCGTGGCGCCTGCTCGGCGGCACCGACCCGGTACGCGCGGACATCGTCGCCGACCTCGCCTACCCGGCCGTCGGCCTGGTGTTCGTCGTCGCGCTCGTCGGTGCCGGACTCGCCGGCCACCGCGGGATCCCGTGCTCGATCCTGCTGTCGATCGTCGGGTACCTGTTCGGCATCGTGGCCGACGCCGGGTACGCGTTCGCCGACGCGAACGACACGTACTCCGACGCCAGCCTCGTCAACCTCGGCTGGCAGGCGCAGGCCGTCCTGCTCACGCTCGGCGGCCTCGCCGCGATCCGGCATCCCGACGTGGAGCCGCCGGCGGAACGGTTCGACCACGACCGGGCGTTCGGTGCGGTGCTGGTCTCCGGTCTGGTGGTGGCGCTGCTGGTCGGTGTGGACCAGATCCGGAACCAGAAGGTCGATACGGTCTGGCTCGCGGTGACCGGTCTGGTCCTCACCGGTCTGCTCGTCCGCCAGGTCCTCACCACCCGGGAACGGACCAGGCTCGCCCAGGAGCTCGACCGCGCGCTCCAGGAGCAACGGCGCACCGCGGTGACGGACGGCCTCACCGGCCTCTACAACCGGCCGTTCTTCCAGGCGCTCTTAGGGGTCGAGGCCCGCCGGGCGATGCACGGCAACGGACGGGCCGGGCTGATCCTCGTGGACCTCGATTCGTTCGCCGAGATCAACAAGGTTCACGGCTGGGCGACCGGTGATTCGGTGTTGGTGCAGGTAGCCGACCGGCTCCGGATCGCGGCCCGCCCCGGTGACGTCCTGGCCCGGTATGGCGGTGAGGAGTTCGCGTGTCTGCTGCCGCAGACCGGTGAGGAGGCCGCGATGGAGGTCGCCGAACGGTTCCGCCAGACGCTCCGTCGGACGTCGATCGTCGTCGGGAGCGGTGCCTCGGTGGCGGTGACCGGGTCGTTCGGCGTCGCGACCGCCGCCGGCCGACCCGCCGAGGCGCCCACCGACGACGTGCCGGAGACCGCCCTGGACATGGAGCGGCTGGTGCGGGACGCCGACCGAGCGCTCTCCGACGCGAAGGGCCGCGGCGGAGACCGGGTGGTCGTCGCAGGAAGAGCCGACCGGCGGACGCTCGCCGACGACCTCGACGTCCCGGCGGAGCTCGCGTGGCTCGCCGATCGGGTCGATCGTGTGCTCAGCGACCACGAACACAGCACTGCGGTGGCGCGATGGTGTCTGCTGGTCGGCGGATACCTGGCGCTCGACCACGTCGAGCTGCGCCAGGTCGTCGCGGCCGGACGCTTGCACGACATCGGGAAGTTCGGGGTGGGCGCCGCGATCTTGCAGAAGACCGATCCGCTCACCGAGAGCGAGTGGGGAGCGCTGCGCTGCCACCCGGAGGAGGGGGCACGGCTGCTCCGTGGCGTCGGCGGGCACGCGGCGCTCGCACCGTTGGTCGCGGCGCACCACGAGCGGTGGGACGGCCTCGGCTACCCCGCCGGGATCAAGGGTGAGGACATCCCGCTCGGTGCACGGATCATCGCGATCTGCGACAGCTGGGCCGCGATGCGCGTCGACCGGCCCTACGCGCCGGCCTTGGACGCCCGCTCGGCGCGCGACGAGATCGAACGCGCCCGTGGCACGCAGTTCGATCCGATCGTCGTCGACGCGTTTCTCGCGCTGCTGGATCAGGACCTGATAGACGACCCCGCCCCTTTGTAGGCGGCCCGTCCAGAACGAGGCTGACGGCCGTCTCGCGCGGTTGCGACCAAAACTAGGTCGCGGCCCTCACTGCGACGGACGTCAGCCTCGCCCTGGACGGGCTCCAGGTTCGAGCAAGAACGGGCGCGCCTGGCGGCGCTTCATGATGTGGACGCTGAGCGCGGCGGCGGTCGCGCCCACCGTGTTGAGCAGGACGTCGTCGACGCTCGTCACGCGGCCGATCGCCAGGGCGTACTGGAGAGCCTCGACCGCGAGGGAGCCCGCGCAGGCGAGCGCCGCCACCGTCGTCACACGGAGGTCCCAGCGCAGCGGGGCGCAGAACCCTAGCGCTGCGAACACCAGCAGGTTGCCGCCGATCTGCTCCACGGCGACCGCGGGCTCACCGCTGAGCTGGGACAACAGCCCGACCAGGGGCACCGCTTCGATCGACCGTCCCGATCCGCTCGGGGTCAGGATCATCCAGAGCCAGGGCGCGGTGCCGACCACGAGCCCGACCTCGGCGAACGACCACCGCCACGGATGCGGCGACCCGCGACGGGTCCGCCACCGCGCCAGCGCCACCACGAGACCCGCCGCCGGCACCAGCGCGATCGTCGCCACCGCCACGACGTTGCCCCACGCGCCACCCACCATGGGCGAGATCGTGCCACACACCCGGGAATGGTTGACACGTCATCTACATTGAGAGGTGTAGTCCACCCGGGGAGGTCCCGATGCCCGCCGTAACCGTCGACAACCCGCTCGCGCTGCCGAGGCTCGCTCCGGTCGATCCCGTCGTCGACCGCCCGCGGCTGGTGACCAGCCTGACCACGGCGCCACAGGGTTACGAGGGGGAGGGGTTCCCGGTCCGGCGGGCGTTCGCCGGTGTCGACCTCCGGGCCCTCGACCCGTTCATCCACATGGACCAAATGGGCGAGGTCGAGTACGGCGCCGGTGAGCCCAAGGGCACGCCCTGGCACCCGCACCGGGGCTTCGAGACCGTGACCTACATGATCGACGGCGAGATGGCCCACCAGGACTCGAACGGTGGCGGTGGCCTGATCACGAACGGCGACACCCAGTGGATGACTGCCGGTGGCGGGATCCTGCACATCGAAACGCCGCCCGAGCACCTGGTCGCGAGCGGCGGGCTGTTCCACGGCTTGCAGCTCTGGGTGAACCTGCCCCGGACGCTGAAGTTCGCGCAGCCGCGGTACCAGGACATCCGGGGGAGCAAGGTGGCGTTGCTCAGCTCGGACGACGGTGGGGCGCTGCTCCGCGTCATCGCCGGTGAGCTCGCCGGGCACGCGGGGCCGGGAAGCACGCACACGCCGATCACGATCGTGCACGCGACGCTGAGCCCTGGCGCCAGCGTGACCGTGCCCTGGCGACGTGACTTCAACGCGCTGGCGTACGTGCTGGGTGGCTCGGGAACCGTCGGCGCCAAGGGCCGTCCGTTCCACACCGGGCAGCTCGCGGTGCTGGAGGACGGCGACACGATCACGGTCACCGCGAACCCGACCCAGGAGTCCCGGACGCCGAACCTGGACGTCGTCCTGCTCGGTGGGCAGCCGATCCGCGAGCCGGTGGCGATGGCCGGGCCGTTCGTGATGAACACCCGCGCCGAGGTGGTGAAGGCGTTCGAGGACTTCCGCGCCGGCCGCTTGGGGAGCATTCCCGCAGCGGACGGCGCCGCGTCGTAAGCGGCGCATGCCGGTGACCGGACTCCCCGAGGGGGCCCGGTAACCGTGCTGCGGTCAGCCGCTCAGAACGGCGGTGGGTCGTCGTCCGGGTCGGAATCGACGGCACCGACCGGAACCAGCGGCGCGGGCTCGGCGGGAACGGGAGCGTCGGTGGCCTTCCGGCCGTCTCTGGGCACGGTGAACTCCGTGAGTTCCTCCGGCAGGTCGTGCCCGGCTGCCTCGACGGAGTAGGTGTGGCCCGTGGGGCTCGTCCACGTGCAGGTCCGGCGCTCGACGTCGTGGACGACCTGCCAGCCGGCTTCGTCCTTGACACGATGATGCCGGCGGCAGAGCGGCACGAGGTTCGCGCGGTCGGTGGTGCCGCCGTCGATGCGCCTGACCGTGTGGTCGAGGTCGCAGCGGTACGACGGCTGTGAGCAGCCGGGGAACATACAGGTCGGATAGGTCGCCCGGACCAGCGCCGCCAACGGTGCGGGCGGGCGGTAGACCGACCGGCCGAAGTCGGCGATGATGCCGCGCCGGTCGGCGAGCCACTTTTCCCAGGCCGCGTCTCCGGCCAGCTCGCGGGCGATCGACGGCGGGACGGGGCCGTAGCCGGTGAGGTCGCCGGGCCCCTCGGTGGCGCCGAGGACGGTGCTGAGCGGGGCGACGAGCGCTACCCGGGGTGGGGCGGCGCGCTTGCCGGTGACGATTCCCCGGACGGCGCGCGCCCACCGCCGCAGGAAGGCGTCGGACGCGCTGCCCGGCCCGGCAGCGCCGCCGTCGCAGCCGCCGTCGCCGGTAGTCGCGTCGTCGTCTGTGGTGGTGCCGCCGGTGGCGTTCGGCCGACCGGTCGGTGTCGCCGCCTGGCCCGGGCCGGCCGCGCTGTCGGGGCGGGCTGCCTTGTTCGGGGTAACCGCCTCGTCCGGGAGGACCGTCTCGTCCGGGAGGACCGTCTCGTCCGGGAGGACCGTCTCGTCCGGGAGGACCGTCTCGTCCGGGAGGACCGTCTCGTCCGGGAGCCAGGCACGATCGCCGGCGGCGAGGAAGCCGAGCTCGGCGAGTGCGACGAGCGCATCGGCGCGACGCTGGTCGATCGTGCGATCGTCGCCCTGGAACCGCGAGCGGCCCGCCAACCGGTCGAGCGTGGCGCGTACCCGCGCGGCTCCCTCGGCCGGGAGGAATGCCCGCAGCTCGGCCATGGCGTCGGGAAGCGGGTGGAAGTCGACGCGCCGGCCCTTGCGGGCGCGCTTCGCTCGCTTGTCGGCACCCTGAGGGTCGGCCTTGATGACTTCCTTCCGTGCCCGGCTGGCGGTCTGTGCCGGTGTCTTGGTGGCGGCCGCACCGAGCAGCCGTGCCTCCGCCTCGGCGGCGCGATCGTCGTCCTCGAGTGGCTCCAGGCCTTTGACGATCTCGGCGGCGTGCCGGTAGGTGATGCGTCCCTCGGCCAACGCGCGGCCGGTGAGGAACCGGCGGGTCGCCAGGGTGCGGGCCACGTCGATGCGCTCGGCGGCCCCGGTGTTGGACATGCGTAACGCCGAGGCGACTTCCTCGCGACCCCAGTCCTCTTCCTCGGAGATGGGCGTGATCCCGGTGATGTCGAGAATCGCGGCGTTCAGTCGCGAATCGACCCAGGCGGCCACCTTCTGCCAAGCCTGAGCGATGACGACCTGGTCGGCGGCGTCGGGCAGCGCCTCGAGGAGGCCGTTCGCGTCGACTCCGGACCGGGGCATCGGATCGATTGCCGCGAGGGCGGCAACCAGCTCCGGGCCGGGCGAGTGAGTCCGCAGGTGCGAGAGATCGGGGTGATCGTGCATGACCAAAGGCTAGAACGCCTGTACGACAAGTTACGGTTGTCCACAGGTTGAAATTCGGTGGGCGGATCCGGGCCGAGGCCCGGATCCGCCCAGTCGTTCGAGCGAGGTCAGCCTCGCCCGGCAGATCCCGACGCACGCCCGACGGCGCCGTCGCGTCGCGTTTCTCCCTCGCACTGCCCCTCGGCCGGCGACGCGACCGGTGGCCCGACCGTTGGCCCGGCTGGTGGCGCCTCCGATACCGCGGCCGGCAGCACACGCGACGGAACGAACCGGGCTAGCCACTCGGTCCGTACCACCGCCAGCGGCCCGATGATCGCCAGCACCAGCACGTATCCGGCCGCGAACGCCGCCACCCGTGGGTCGAGCCCGGCGCCGATCGCCAGCGTCCCCAGCACGATCGAGAACTCGCCCCTGGTGAGCACCGTCACCGCGACGTTCGTCCCGGCGCGTCGATCGAATCCGTACAGGCGCGCGGCACCCAGCCCCGCCACCAGGTTCAGCAGGATCGTCAGCACGACCGCCACCGCGATCGGACCGGCCACCGCCAGCACGTCGCCCGGGTCGATTGTCAACCCGAACGTGAAGAAGAACAGCGCGGCGAACGCGTCCCGCAGCGGATGCACCAGCGTGGTGACCCGCTCCGCGTGCGGTGTCGACCCGATGACGAGGCCGATCATGAACGCCCCGATCGCGTCCGAGACCCCGAGCTCCTCGGCGGCGCCCGCGGCCACCACCGCCAGCCCGACGAACATGACGACGAGCAGTTCGTCGGCCCGGACGTCGAGCAGCCGCGACACCAACCGGCTGCCCCAGCGCGCCAATCCGAACAGCAGCACGAGGAACGCGAACGCGACACCGAACTGCCCAGCTGCGGCGGCGAGCGACGAAGCGTCCCCCAGAACAGGCTGCAGTGCCGCCAGGTAGAAGGCCAGGAACACGTCCTCGACCACGATGATGCCGAGGATCAACCGGGACTCCGGGTTCCGGAGCCGCCCGAGCTCGATCAACAGCTTGCTGACGATCGCCGAGGACGAGATGCCGACGACCCCGGCCATCACCAGCGCTTCCCGGGTGCCCCAGCCGAGCGCGAATCCGAACGCCAGACCGCCGCCGATGTTCAGGACCAGGTACCCGAGACCGGCGATGACGAGCTTCCGTCCGCCGTTGACCAGGTCGTCCAGATGGAACTCGAGGCCCAGGTAGAACAGCAGGAACACCAGGCCGAGTGTGGACAGCAGCGTGAAGTGCGACGGATCCTCGACCAGGGCGATCCCCGGCGTGTGCGGGCCGAGCAGCACCCCGGCCAGGACGAACAGCGGGATCGTCGGCAGCCCGATCTTGGCCCCCAGACGAGCCAGCACTCCGGCGGCGAGGAACGCACCGCCGAGCGCGAGCAGGATCTCCGCGGTGTGCATCAGACCACCGCCCCGTTGCCGACCCGAACGGGCGACTTCGCGGTGCCGCGGACGCGACCCGGCCACCGGTTCTCCAGTACGACCGCGAGCGGTGTCGCGGTCAGCGCCGACGACGCCGTGCCGACCAGCACGCCGGCGAGCAGCGCGATCGCGAAGTCGGTCAGCGAGTCACCACCCAGCACGGCCAGCGCGGTGAGGATGAACAGCGCGCCCAGCCCGGTGTTGACCGTGCGCGGCACCGTCTGCAGCACTGCTTCGTTCGCGACGTTCGCGAACGGGGTCGCGCGGTTCGCGCCGCGCCACCGCTCCCGGACCCGGTCGAAGATCACCACCGAGTCGTTCACCGAGTACCCGATCACGGTGAGCAGCGCCGCGAGGAACACCCCGTCGAGTGACTTCCCGAGCCAGGCGAACAGGCCGACGACGATCAGGACGTCGTGCAGCATCGCCACGACCGACGAGACCGCGAACGTCCACCGGAACCGCAGCGCCAGGTAGGCGGCCTGCGCGACCAGCGCGACGGCGAGGCCGATCAGCGCTTTCGTCCGTAGCTCGCTGCCCAGCGACGGGCCGATCTGCTCGTCCCTGATCCGCTCGACCGCTCCGCCGGACGCCTCGGTGAGCGCGTTCCGGATGCGCTGCTCCTCGTCGTCGGAGATCCGTTCGGTCCGGACGCTCACGTCGGAGTCGCCGGACTCCACCACCACCGCGCGCGGGAACCCGGCGTCGGCCACGGCCTGCCGCGCGTCACCGATCGCGATCGGGGACGCGGTCGTGTACTCCATCAGCCGGCCGCCGGTGAACTCCACGCCGAGGTTCAAGCCGCGGAGACCGATCCCGGCCAGCGCCACCACGACCAGCACGGCCGAGCCCGCCAGGAACACCTTGCGGCGCCGCATCAGGTCGAGGTTGCGCCCGGTGATCCACCGCTGCACGCGGCCGGGGCCTGCCAGGCCGGTCCAGGCCGGGTGACGCCGCACCCACGGCAGCGCGACGAGCACCTCCATCAGCACGCGGGTGAACAGCAGCGCGCTCACCATCGAGGCCAGCACACCGATCGACAGCGTCACGCCGAATCCGCGGACCGGCCCGGACGCCAGGAAGAACAACAGGCCTGCGGCGAGCAGCGTTGTGACGTTCGAGTCAGCGATCGCCGAGAGCGCATGCCGGAATCCGCCGCTCACCGCCGCTGGGAGACCGCGCGACACCTCTTCCCGCGAGCGCTCGAAGATCAGCACGCAGCCGTCGATCGCCATCCCGATCGCCAGGACGAATCCGGCCAGCCCGGGGAGCGTCAGCGTCGCGCCGAGCGCGGTCAGCGCACCGTAGGACAGCGCGCCGTACCCGGCCAGCGCGACGGCGGCGACCAGACCGGACAGCCGATAGACCAGCAGCAGGAACCCGACCGTGAGCGCGACGCCGATCACTGCGGCCTCGGCGCTCGCGCGGATCGCGGCGGCACCGAGCGTGGGGCCGACCGTCCGCTGCTCGACGGTCTCCACCGGCACCGGCAGCGCGCCCGCCTTCACCAGCAGCGCGAGGTCGTTCGCCTCGGCCTTGGAGAACGATCCGGTGATCTGGGTCGACCCGCCCACGATGCCGACGTCACAGCGCACGTCCTCGCCGACCTGCGGCGCGGACACGATCTCCTGGTCGAGCACGATCGCGACCCGGCGCGTCGGGTCTCCCGCCGGGGAGCACGCGGCCCGGCCGGTCACGGTCTCCCACGCCTTCTCGCCGGAGCCGCGGAAGTCCACGGTGACGAACCAGCCGAGGCCGCTGGTGGCGTCGAACGACGCCGCGGCGTCGGCGATCCCTTCCCCGGTCAGCGCGGGCGGGCCGAGCCGGAGGGGCACTCCCGAGTCGTCGGTCAGCGTGACCTCCGACGCCGGGTCGGACGGCGTGGAGGACGGCGGGTCGGACGGCGGTGAGGGCGGTGGCGGGCTGGGCGCCGTGGCGTCCTCGGCATGACCGAGGACCGGCCGCACGGTGAGCTGTGCGGTCCGGCCGATCACGGCTGCCGCTTCGGCCGGGTCCTGGACGCCGGGCAGCTCGACGATGATCCGGTTCTCACCGGAGCGGGTGATCGTCGGCTCGGTCACGCCGAGCGCGTCGATCCGGCGGCGGAGCACCTCGACCGTGCGGTCGGTCGCTTCGGCGTCCGCCTTCGTCGTTGAAGTGTTCTTGGTCTCGAGCACGATCTGGGTCCCACCGCGCAGGTCGAGGCCCAGCCGTGGGGTGGCAGTGACGGTCAGATAAACGGAGACGGCGACGACAGCGCACGCGAACACCGCGCGCGCCAGGATGGCGCGTGTCATGGAAGTCCTCCGGACGGAAAGCGGTCACCGGCGCGCGCACGAGGAAACGGCGCGGGCCGGACGGCTCAGAAGTGTCCGGAGGTGGGTGGGGCTCGGGTGTCGGGGAGTCCGGTGGGCGCCGGTGGCGCGCGGGTGGGCGCACCGGTCAGCGCCCGGCCGGCCGGGAGCAGCGGGTCGGCGACGTCGACGCCGGTGACCGTGGTCCCGAGCGGCAAGGCGTCGGGGTGTGCGCGGTAGGCCGGTGCCGAGTTCTCGTGCCTGCTCTGCGGCCGCTGTCGGTTCGCGGTGCCGGTGACCGCGCCGTGCACGGCGGCACGAACGACGGCCGGTGCGGCCCCCGAGGATGGTGCCCCCGAGGACGGTGCGGCCGAGGTGGGCGATGCGGTTGCGACGCCCAGGCCCGCCGTCGCGAGCAGCGCCGCGCAGAGCGTCAGGACGAGCCGAGCCGCCGCGCGCACCACGAGGGGCACGTGCCCTGCGGTGGCGTGCGGCATCAGCGGACGTGGTCCTCTCGAAGGGCGGCGGTGACCACCACCCTACGTGACGAACAGGTCAGCTGCTGTCAGCGCGGCGCTGGAGGGCGAGCACGCAGACGTCGTCCTCCAGCGCACCGGCGGCCACCATTCCGCTCGTGACGCCCTCGATGACCGCATCGGCAGACACCGGCGTCGGGGACGCGACGATCTGGGCCAGGAGCGTGGCGAGCTTGTCCTGACCGACCTCCAGGTCGGCGTACCGTCGCTCGATCAACCCGTCCGTGTACCAGAGCAGCGTGCCGTCCTCGGGCAGCGTCAGCGTCCGGGTCGTGTAGACCCGGGTACTGGCCGCGCCGAGGATCGGGTCGCTGCTCTCCAAGACGCTCACCTGCGGACACGCGCCCGGGACCGGTGGACTGGCGAGCAGCGGATACGGATGGCCCGCGTTCGCCCACTGCAACACGCCGGTGCCCGGGTCGTACAGGCCGGTCACCGCGCTGACCAGCGTTCCGCTCGGATAACCGAGGATCAGGAGCCGGTTCAGCCGGGTGAGGACCGCGCCCGGATCGGGCTGCTCGAGCGCGTACCCGCGGTTGATCGCCCGCACCTGGCCCATGATCGCTGCGGCCTGCTGATCATGGCCGACGACGTCGCCGATCGACAGCGCGATCCGCCCGTCCGGCAGCGCGAACGCGTCGTACCAGTCGCCCCCGACGTCGATCCGGTCGGCGACCGCGAGGTACTCGGCTCGCAGCGCACCACCGGGGACGTCCGGCAGCTCTTTCGGCAGCATCGCCCGCTGGAACAGCTCCAGCACCCGGCGCTCGGCCTTGGCCTCGGCGCGTGCCTCGGCGATGTCTCGTTGCGCGGCAACCAGCTCGCCCTGAGTGGCGGACAGCTCGCCTTGCGCGGCAGACAACTCGCCCTGCGTAGCGAACAGCTCGTCCTTGGTGACCTTGGCTTCGGTGACGTCCTGCACCACGCCCCAGAGGCCGATGACCTCGGCGTCCGGGTCGTTGCCCGCGCGGACGGCCTCGCCGTGCACCAGGATCTCCCGCACCGAGCCGTCGGTACGGATCATCCGGGTCTCCACCGTGAACGGCCCACCCGTGGAGAGCGCGCGGAGGTACACGGAAGTCAGGCGCTCGAACTCGTCCGGATGGACGTGCGCGCGGAAGTCCTCGTCGGTGACCGGCGGTTCGGTGCGCCCCATCAGCGCGCACAACTCCTCCGACCAGATGGTCCGCTGGCCGGCCACGCTGACCTCGAAGCCGGCGAGCTGGGCGATCCGCTGTGACTCCAGCAGCCGGTGGCTGAGCTGCGCGGTCACCTGCAACTGGGACGTCTCCCGCTCCAGCTGCTCGAGCCGGTTCCGCTCGGTGATGTCGGCTACGACCGCGCCGATGCCGGTGATCGAACCGCTCGGCCCGCCGGACAAGCGCACCGGGAACGCGTCCACCATCAGCTGGCGGGACGTGCCGGCCGGCGTGGTGACCGACAGCAGCTGGTGACGCAGCACCGTGCCCACGGTGAGCACCGACCGGAGCTGCTCGGTCAGCTCCGGCGGCACGTCCGGAATGACGTCGGCCAGCGTCCGGCCCAGATGCGCGCTCGGCGACAGCCTGCTCAGCCGGGCCAGCGCCGCGTTCACCCGGACGAACCGCAGGTCGCGGTCGAAGAGCGCGATGCCGACCGGCGCCGCCTCGACGAGCGGATCGAGCACGGCGGTGGCGCGGCGGGCGGCGTCGCCGAGCAGGTTGTCGACCCAAGCCACCGCGAGGACGGTCAGCGCGAGGAACACCCCGGCCCAGACCCATTCGTTGGTCTGGTCCTGCGGGAGCGGCTTCGTGGACAACTCGACCGCGGCGACCAGCGCGCCGGTGGCCACGACGGTCGCCAGCAGGCCGGGGCCGCGACCTCCGATCACGGTGGCGGCGACCACCGCGACGAGAAACAGGAAACCCGGGATCACCTGCGCGGCGGGCGTCGTCGCGATGACCAGACCGGGGGCGATCGGCAGCAGGGCACCGACCACCCACCGACCGGGCCCGGCGATCCAGACCCGTCGCCTGCCCTGCAGCGTTCGACGCAGCAGGGTCCGCCTGGCGAGCTTCACCGCTGTCCGCTCCGTTCGCCGGGGGTCGACCGTTCGTCGGCGAGCTAAGGGTCGTCAGGAGACGGCGCCCTGACCAGAAGGCCCAGCGTTCGCCAGCCAGAACGGTTTCATGGCGACGCACGGTGGACAACCCGGTGCGTCGTGTCGCCCGGGTTATCGGAATCCGAGGGCCGATTCCGGCCCTCGGACGAACGTCAGCCGAACTGACGCAGGCAGACCGTCTCCGGCATTGCCTCCAGCGCGGCGAGGACGTCGTCCGAGAGCACGCCGGGCACGTCGGTGACCACGTAACCGAGCTCGCCGCGCGTGTTGAGCAGCTGCCCCTCGATGTTGACGCCGTGCTCGGCCAGGATCCGGTTGACGGTCGCCAGCACGCCCGGCGTGTTGCGGTGCAGGTGGGCGAGCCGGTGCGTGCCCGGCGTCGGCTCCAGGTTGAGCGGCGGCAGGTTGACGCTCAGCGTCGTGCTCCCGGTCTCCAGGAAGCTGCGCAGCTTCCCGGCGACGAACCGGCCGATGTCCTCCTGCGCCTCCTCGGTGGAGCCACCGATGTGCGGGGTCAGGATGACGTTCGGCAGGCCGCGCAGGTCGGAGTGGAACTCGTCGCCCCGCCGCTTCGGCTCGTGCGGGAACACGTCGACCGCGGCACCGGCCAGGTGACCGCTGACGATGTGGTCGCGCAGCGCCTCCTGGTCGACCAGGAAACCGCGGGACAGGTTGAGGAAGATCGAGCCCGGGCGCATCCGCTTGAACTGGGCCTCGCCGAACAGGCCGGCGTTGCCCGACCGCCCGTCGACGTGCAGCGTGATGACGTCCGCCCAGTCGAGCAGGTCCTCGAGGTTGCTGTACCGGCGAGCGTTGCCCAGGGCCAGCTTCTCGGCGGTGTCGTAGAACCCGACCGACATGCCCAGCGCCTCGGCGAGCACCGACAGCTGGCTGCCGATGTTGCCGTAACCGACGATGCCCAGCCGGCGCCCGCGCACCTCGTGGCTGCCCTCGGCGGACTTGTCCCAGACGCCCTCGTGCAGCGCCTTGTTCTTGTCGGTCAGCCGGCGGGTGAGCGCGACGATCTCGGCCAGCGCGAGCTCGACGACACTGCGGGTGTTGGAGAACGGCGCGTTGAAGACCGCGACGCCACGTCCGGCGGCGGAGACGAGGTCGATCTGGTTGGTGCCGATGCAGAACGCACCGATCGCCAGCAGGTCGGGTGCCTTCTCCAGCACCTGCTCGCTCACCTGGGTCTTCGACCGGATGCCGAGCAGTTGGACGCCGGACAGCGCGTCGATGAGTTCCGACTCGTCGAGCGCGCCGGACCGGGCGTCGACCTCGACGCCGGCCGCGCTGAGGATCGCCTCGGCGTGCGGATGCAGGTTCTCCAGCAGCAGTGCCTTGAGCATGCACCCATTGTCACCCGATTCCGCGCGGACTCGAAATCGCCGAGGTCGAGGCTCAGGCTCCCCGACCGGCGCGATCAAGGAACTGTGCGGAGGGTCACTGGATCGGTCAGGGTCAGCGGTGCTCGGACTCGGAGCGTTCCGCGGCCGGGCCGTCGAGCGCGAACAGCAGGTCGAGGCCGACCGTGACCATGGCCTTGCGGACGAGCGGCGGGACGCGCTGCAGCGTCGTCAGCCGCCCTTCCTCGGCGGTCAGGTGGTGCAGCCGGACGAGGAAACTGAGCGCCTGCGACCCGATGAACGTCACACCGGTGAGGTCGACGACGACGTCGGAGGGCTGTGCGTCGGCGGCGGTGGCGAGCGCCGCTTCGAGGGCGTCGGCGGCGAGCAGGTCGATCTCTCCGGAGAGCGTGATCGTCACCAGGCCGGGGGCGGTGGAGCAGGTGACTCGGCTCGGCGAACCCGGCCAGCCGTTGTGCGTGGAGCGGTTCTCCATCGAGGTCCTCCTGCGGCAGGACCCCGGTGTGAGAGCACCGCGAACCCTGGCCGCGTCAAAACGCGCGGAGGCCGCCTGCTCGACCCGGAAGTCACGCGGGGGGCGTGACCCGGGGGACATCCTAGGCCGTAGTGCGTATCTGCCCGGCAGGCGGGTAAATCCCTCCCGACTCGGACGAGGATTCTTTCGACGCGTGGGAGGCACGATGACGGTCAGCGGTGGCGCAGGAGCGCTCGGCGTCGACCCGGAGCAGTTGACCGACGACGATCTGCTGCGCGAACTGCGACGTCTGCACGACATGCGGCACGAGACGCTCCGCCACGGCTCGGACGACGCGCTGGACGCTCACACCGTCCGGACCGGCGACCTGGAGGCGGAGTACCTGCGGCGGTGGCCGCAGCGCGAGGTCGACCCGGAGCGGCTGCGGGCAGGAGCGCGCAGCCGGGGCTGAGTGGCGAGGCGGGCCCCTAAGGTAGTTGCATGCGCTATCTACCTCTCGGGACGTCCGGGCTGCTGGTGTCGGCGGTAGGCCTGGGGTGCAACAACTTCGGTGGACGACTGGACGTGGAGCGGACGCGTGCGGTGGTGGACGCCGCGCTCGACGCGGGCATCACGCTGCTCGACACCGCCGACGGGTACGGCGGACGCGGAGCCTCGGAGACCGTCCTGGGTGAGGTGCTCGCCGGACACCGCGACGAGGTCGTCCTCGCGACGAAGTTCGGGCACCAGCGCAGCGACATGGGCTACGGCCCGGCGGCCGGGGCCAAGGGTGGCCGGGCCTACATCCGGCGGGCGGTCGAGGGGTCGCTGCGGCGGCTGCGGACCGACCACATCGACCTCCTGCAACTGCACACGCCCGACCCGGTGACGCCGATCAGCGAGACGCTCGCCGCGCTGGACGAGCTGGTGCGCGCGGGAAAGGTCCGGTACGTCGGGCACTCGAACTTCACCGGCTGGCAGCTGGCCGAGGCCGCGCACGTGGCCCACGAACTCGGCACGGTTCCGTTCGTGTCCGCGCAGAACCACTGGTCGCTGCTGGAGCGTGACGTCGAGCGGGAGGTCGTGCCCGCGGCGTTGCACTACGGCGTCGGGGTGCTGCCGTACTTCCCGCTCGCCAACGGGCTGCTGACCGGCAAAGTGCGGCGTGGGCAAGCGGTGCCGGAGAACTCCCGGCTGGCCACCCGCGAGGGTTACATCACCGAGGACAAGCTCGACCGGGTCGAGGAACTCGCGAAGTGGGGCGCGGAGGCCGGACGTTCGCTGCTCGAGATCGCGATCGGCGGGCTGGCCGCGCTGCCCGGCTGCAGCTCGGTCATCGCCGGCGCGATGACGCCCGAGCAGGTGCGCGCGAACGCCGCCGCGGGTGCCTGGGTGCCCACCGCCGACGAGCTCGCCGCGATCGACACGATCGTGCCGCCGCCGTCGGCCTGAATTGTCGGTGGGCCGCGCGAGAATCCGTGCCGTGCTGATCGCGCTCGTTCCGGAGTGGGGCGGCGGCGGCTCGCTGGCGGAGATCGACGCGGCGGGTAACGTCGCCGGCCCCGTGCGGTGGTGCGCTGACGGGGCGGCGCTGGCCAGGGAGGTCGCCGCCCGCGAACGAGCCGACCGGCCGCGCTGGCTCTGGCCCACCGCCTCGGCGGTCTACCCCGCGCTGCTCGCGGCCGGGGTGCGGGTGGAGCGCTGCCACGACCTCGAGCTGGTCGAGTCGCTGCTGGTCGGCTACGAGGGTCACTGGGGTGAGCCGCGGTCCCTCGCGGCGGCGCTGGCCAGGGCGCGCGGCCTGCCGATCCCGCCCGATCGGCCGCCGCGTCCGCGCGACGTCCAGCCGGTGCTGTTCGCCGCCGACGTCGAAGCGAGCGCCGACGCCGTCGACGTCGCCGTGGTCGCCGAGGTCTATCGCGCCCAGCTGGCCCGGATCGCGGCCGTCGAGCACCCCGAGCGGTTCCGGCTGCTGGTGGCCGCGGAGTCGGCGGGCGCGCTGGCCGCAGCCGAGATGGGGCACGACGGGCTGCCGTGGTCCGTCGAGCGGCACGACGCGCTGCTGGAGAAGATGCTCGGGCCGCGCCCGCTCCCCGGTGACCTGCCGGCGCGGCTGCACGAGATCGCGGCCGAGGTACGCGTGGCGTTCGGCGGGATGCCGGTCAACCCGGACGCCCCCGCCGACGTGGTCCGGGCCTTCGGGCGGGCGGGCATCCAGATCCCGTCGACCCGCTCCTGGGTGCTCAAGCGCGTCGACCACCCGGCCGTCGCGCCGATCCTCGCCTACAAGGAGCTGTCCCGGCTGTTCGCGGCCAACGGCTGGGCCTGGCAGGACACCTGGGTCTCCGGCGGGCGGATGCGCCCGGAGTACGTGCCCGGCGGTGTCGTCTCCGGGCGGTGGGCCACCCGCGGTGGTGCCGCGCTCCAGCTGCCCAAGGTGGTCCGGCAGGCGGTGGTGGCCGACCCGGGGCACGTACTCGTGGTGGCGGACGCCGCGGCGCTGGAGCCGCGGGTCCTCGCCGCGCTCTCCGGTGACCGGCGGATGGCCGAAGCCGCCGCGGCGGGCGACCTCTACACCGCGCTGGCCGCCGACGCGTTCGACCACGACCGTGCCCGGGCCAAACTCGGCATGCTGGGCGCGCTCTACGGCCAGACCAGCGGCGAGGGCGGCCGGTTGGCGCACGTGCTCCGCCGCCGGTTCCCGGACGCGCTGGCGGCGGTCGACGCCGCGGCGCGGGCCGGGGAGGAGGGGCGGCTGGTGCGGTCGCAGCTCGGCCGCACGTGTCCACCGGCTACCGGGTCGTTGCCGACGACCGACATCGAGGAGGGCGAAGCCGGCGACAGCGCCGCGCGGCAGGCGGCCCGCGGCCGCTTCACCAGGAACTTCCTGGTGCAGGCGACCGCGGCGGAGTGGGCGTTGATCCTGCTCGCCGGCTTGCGCCGGCGATTGAATTCGCTTCCGCCTGGGCCGACCGATCCGGGCGGCGCCCGGCTGGTGTTCTTCCAGCACGACGAGGTGGTCGTGCACTGCCGCGCGGAGGCCGCGGACGACGTGCGGAGCGCGGTTCTCGCGGCCGCCGACGAGGCACGTCAGCTGCTGTTCGGCCCGACGCCGGTGAAGTTTCCCCTGGACCTGGCCGTGGTGACGTCTTACGCGGACGCGTGAACCTCGTTGCGCGATTCGAGCTGGTCGAGCACCTGGCGGTGGACCCGGTGCTCGATCACGAACGAGAGGAACGGAACCGTGCCGGCGAGCATGACGCCGATGATCTTCCGCACCGACCAGCGCAGCCGGAGCGCCAGATCGAGCGTCACCGCGAGGTACACCATGTAGAGGAAGCCGTGGATCGGGCTGACCACCGCGCTCAGCTCCGGGGTGTCGCCGATGTACTTCAGCGGCATCGCGACGAGCACCAGCACGAGCAGGCCCACGCCCACCACGTAGGCGGCGATCCGGAAGCGGGTCAGCGCCGACTTCACTGAGGGGTTCACGGGGCGGTCCTCCGGGCTGCGGGGTCTTCAGGGGGTGTCGCGGGCGCGTTGAGCGTGGCGAGGTAGGCGTTGTACGCGTCGAGCTGCTCGTCGGACGGCTCCGCGGGCTCTGCCGTGGTCGGCCGGTAGTGCCGCCGGACCTGGACCGTGCGAGGCCGCGGTGCAGCGTCGTCCGAATTGGTTTGAGGCGGGTCCGATTCGGCCGTAGGGCGAAGTTCGATCCGCAGCATCCGATACCAGACGTAGCAGACGAACGCGGCGAACGCCGGCCATTGCAGGGCGTAGCCGATGTTCTGGGCGCTGCCGGTGAGCGACTGCGCGCGGCCCCACTGCCACCAGGCGAGCCCGAGGAAGACGCCGATCAGCACGATCGCCACTGCGTGGCGAACCAGCCATCGCCGGGAGAGTAGGAGCGACCGCACACCCCGAGGCTACCCGGCCGCCCCCCGGTCGCGGAGAGGCCTACCGAGGTCCGTGACGCTGATCGCGCCGCAGGTCGAGCTATGGACGCCTACGCGAGGTCGAAGAGTGCGTCGACACCGGTGATCTGGAGGATCCGGAGCGCCGCGGGCGACGGCCGGGCCACTTGGAACTTTCCGCCGACGTTGCGTGCCTCGTGCCAGAGCGTCACGAGCATGCCCAGGCCGGTCGAGTCGAGGAACGTCACCTCGGCGAGGTCGACGGTGAGCGTCGGCGAGGGCGCAGCCGTGCGGAGCGCCGACGTGGCCGCCGACCGCACCTGACCGGCGGTGTCGAGGTCGAGCGCACCGGAAGCGCGCAGCACGATCTCGCTCCCGATCTGTTCGATCGTGAGCGACCAGGGCGTGTTCTCCAGCATCTGGTCCTCTCCCGCCCGCTGCGCCGCCGTGCGGTGGTACAGCGACCGCGGGCGGTCAGGCGCCGGCATCAGAATCTGTGTTCTGCTTCGGGGCCCCCGGAGCCCCTTCTCGCTTCGGAGCGTAATGGGGAACGTACTCCTGGCCGGACAGGGCACCGATCGCCGCTACGATTCGGTCGGTGACCGCGCGGCGCGCCTTGGCCTTGCCTGCCTGGCCCTTGTGCTCCTCGAACGTCATCGGCTCGCCGAACCGGATCCCGACCCGCACCGGGCGGGGGACCGTCCGGCCGGGCGGCAGCGCCCGCTCGGTGTTCATCATCGCGACCGGGACGACCGGGACGTCGGCGGTGAGCGCGAGCCAGGCGACACCGGTCCGGCCGCGGTAGAGCCGCCCGTCGGGGGAGCGGGTGCCCTCCGGGTAGATGCCGAACAGACCGCCCGCGCGCAGCACCTCCAGGCTCGCGTCCAACGCCTCCTGGGCGGCCCGGTTGTTGCCCCGGTTCACCGGGACCTGCCCGGCGCCGCGCATGAACCGCGCGGTGAGCCGGTTGATCGGACCCTTACCAGTGAAGTACTCCTGCTTCGCGACATAAACGACGTCGCGGTCGAGGACCAGCGGGACGAACACCGAGTCCATGATCGAGAGATGGTTGGAGGCGAGGATCGCCGCGCCGGTGGCCGGGACGTGCTCCTTGCCTTCGACCCAGGGACGGAACGCCAGGTGGAGGATGGGGCCACCGACCGTCTTGCTCAGGCCGTACGCCATGGGAGTTCCTCCTCAGGCACCGCAGTGATTCGGGCCTACCCTAAGGCTCCTGCGGTCGGGGCGACGCGGCCGGGCGGCGAAGACCTCTGGGAAAGAGTGACTCGTCGCACTCATGGCGCAACGGAACGTTCCGACTCCGTGTCCCGGTGTATCGCGTCGTGCATCGTGGACAGCCGCGCCCCGGTGCCGCCCCATCGCCCGGCGACGATCTCGGCGGCGATGCTCACCGCGGTCTCCTCCGGGGTTCTCGCCCCGAGGTCGAGGCCGATCGGCGACGCCAGGCGGGCGGTCTCCTCCGGGGTCAGACCGGCTTCGCGCAGCCGCTGGAGCCGGTCGTGGTGGGTGCGGCGGGAACCCATCGCGCCGACGTAGGCCGTGGGGAGCCGCAGCGCGACCTCCAGCACCGGTACGTCGAACTTCGGGTCGTGGGTGAGGACGCACAGCACCGCGCGCTCGTCCACCCGCCCGGCGTCCGCCTCGGCTTTGAGGTACCGGTGCGGCCACTCCACGACCACCTCTTCGGCGTCCGGAAAGCGTTTTTTGGTGGCGAAGACCGGCCGAGCGTCACAGACCGTCACGCGGTAGCCGAGGAACGACCCGATCCGGGCCAGCGCGGCCGCGAAGTCGATCGCGCCGAACACGATCATCCGCGGTCGCGGAGCGAAGCTCGAGACGAACAGCGTCAGGTCGTCACCGCGGCGCTCGCCGTCGTGGCCGTAGTGGACGGTCGCGGTCCGGCCGGTGGCCAGCAGGCCGCGGACGTCGTCGGTCACCGCCTCGTCCAAGCGGTCCGAGCCGAGCGTGCCCGCGACCCGGTCCGGCCACACCACCAGGCGGCGGCCGACCCGGTCGTCGCCGGTCGGGGCCGCGGTGCTGGCGACGCAGGTCACGACCGCGACCGGTGCGCCGCCGCGGATCGACGCCACGACCTCGCCGAACTCGGGGTATGAGGCGCGGTCGATCCGCTCGACCCAGATGTCGAGGATGCCGCCGCAGGTGAGTCCGACCGCGAACGCGTCGTCGTCGGACACGCCGTACCGCTCCAGGCTCGGCGTACCGGTCTCGATCGTCTCGGTCGCCCGTTCGTAGACCGCGCCCTCGACGCAGCCGCCGGAGACGCTGCCGACCGCGGTGCCGTCCGCGCCGACGAGCATCGAGGCTCCGGCCGGCCGGGGCGCGCTCTTCCAGGTCGCGATGACGGTGCCGACGCCGACCGACTCGCCGGCTTCCCACCACGCGTACAGGTCGTCGAGCACCTCACGCATACGCCACCGCCTCCACGTACGGGCCCATCCCGCAACTATGACCGGTGTGTGGCGGGACTGCTACGCCGCGGCGACGTCGAAGAGGTAGCCGTAGAAGAAGCCGCCGAGGACCAGGGCGCCGACCCCGATCACGAAGATCCGGTTTCGGCGCGACATTCCCGGCATCCACTTGCGCTGCGCCCAGTTCAGCAGGAGGCCCGCCAGGATGACGAACACGACGATGATCATCGTGTCCGGATTGTCGCGCAGCGTTCCGTCCTCCTGACCCAGCAGCACGCCTTCCACGGTACGACACCGGGGGAGGACGCTCGGTGCCCGAGGGGTGAGCGAACGTGAGTTCGCACACGGTCCCAGCGGGTGCCGAACGGATGGGACAGAATCCGCGAATGGCATCTCGTTGGAAGAAGGCGTCCCCGGCGTTATTGGCCGCAGGACTCGGGACGATGGGCGCCCTGCACTTCGTCGCCCCGAAACCGTTCGCCCGGATCATCCCCAAGGCCCTGCCGTACCCGGAGGCGCTGGTCGCGCTCAGTGGTGCGGCCGAGCTGGCCTGCGCGGCGCTGGTCGCGGTGCCGAAGACCCGTCGCGTGGGTGCGCTGGCGTCCGCGGCGCTGTTCGTCGCCGTCTACCCGGCCAACGTGCAGATGGCGCTGGACGCGCGGAAGACGTCGAACACGCAGTACAAGGCGATCGCCTACGGGCGCCTGCCGTTCCAGGCACCGCTTATCGCCTGGGCCCTATCAGTGGCACGAACGGCCTCCCCAGAACGACGCTGACGGCCGTCTCGGTCGGTTGCGACCAAAGGAGCGGTCGCGGCCCTCCCTGCGACGGACGTCAGCCTCGCCCTGGGGAGGCCGAACGGCCCGCCCAGGCGAGTAGGTCGTCGGCGGCCCAGGTGTTGATCACCGTTGCCGGGTCGACGCCGCACGCCGCGGCCCGGGCACAGCCGTAGGGCTGCCAGTCCAGCTGCCCAGGCGCGTGCGCGTCGGTGTCGATCGCGAAGTGGCATCCGGCCTCGACCGCGAGCCGCAACAGGCGCTTCGGCGGGTCGAGCCGCTCCGGGCGGGAGTTGATCTCGACCGCGACACCGCGCTCCGCGCACGCCGCGAACACCGCGTCGGCGTCGAACTGGCTCTCCGGACGCTTGCCCTGGCCGGTCTTCTCCCGGCCGGTGACCAGCCGCCCGGTGCAGTGCCCGAGCACGTCGGTGTGCGGGTTCTCGATCGCGGCCAGCATCCGCTTGGTCATCACGTCCGCCGGTGCCCGCAGCTTCGAGTGCACGCTGGCCACAACCAGGTCGAGCTCGGCCAGCAACTCGTCCTCCTGGTCGAGGCTGCCGTCCTCGTTGATGTCGACCTCGATGCCGGTGAGGATCCGGAACGGCGCGAGCTCGGCGTTCAGCTCGGCCACCACGTCCAGCTGCTTGCGCAGCCGGTCCGCGCTCAACCCGTTGGCGACGGTCAGCCGCGGCGAATGATCGGTGAGGACGACGTACTCGTGGCCGATGTCGCGGGCGGCCTCGGCCATCTCCCGGATCGGCGAGCCGCCGTCCGACCAGTCCGAGTGCGTATGGCAGTCACCGCGCAGCAGGGCCCGGAGCGCGCTGCCCGCCTCGTCCACCGAGCTACCCGCGGTGGCCTCCAGCCGCCGCAGGTACACCGGCACCTCGCCGGTCAGCGACTCGGCCACGCAGCGGGCGGTCACCTCGCCGATGCCCGGCAACTGCTTGAGCGTCCCGGCCTCCGCGCGCTCGCGCAGGTCGGCCTCGTCCAGTTTCGCGACCGCCGCGGCCGCCGAGCGGAAGGCCCGCACCCGGTAGGTCGCCTCGTGCGCCCGCTCCAGCAGGAACGCGATCCGCCGCAGGTCGGCGACGGGGTCGCGGGCTTGATCGGTCACGGCCTCACCGTACCCGCGAGGGCGTCGAGGCGTGGGATACCTCATGCTTGGGGCATGACCTCGCGCAAGAGCATCGAGTGCTGGCTGATGGACATGGACGGGGTGCTCGTCCACGAGGGCGTCCCGGTTCCCGGCGCCCCGGAGTTCCTCGGTCGGCTGGTCGAGAAGGGCCGTCCGCACCTCGTGCTGACGAACAACTCGATCTACACGCCGCGTGACCTCTCGGCGCGACTGCAGCGGGCGGGCATCGCGGTGCCGCCGGAGTCGATCTGGACCTCGGCGCTGGCCACCGCGCGCTTCCTCGACGACCAGCGTCCGGGCGGTACCGCGCACGTCGTCGGCGAGGCCGGGCTCACCACCGCACTCCACGAGATCGGCTACATCCTCACCGACGCCGAGCCCGACTACGTCGTGCTGGGGGAGACCCGCAACTACAGCTTCGAGGCGATCACGACCGCGATCCGGCTGATCGACCGCGGCGCCCGCTTCATCGCCACCAACCCCGACCCCACCGGGCCGTCGCACGAGGGCGCGCTGCCGGCCACGGGGGCCGTGGCGGCGCTGATCAGCAAGGCCACCGGTGTCGAGCCGTACTTCGTCGGGAAACCGAACCCGCTGATGATGCGGTCGGCGCTGAACGCGGTCGACGGGCACAGCGAGAGCACGGTCATGATCGGTGACCGCATGGACACGGACGTGATAGCCGGCATGGAGGCCGGGCTGGAGACCGTGCTGGTGCTCACCGGCGTCACTCAGGCCGGGGACGTCAACCGGTTCCCCTTCCGTCCCTCCCGCATCCTCGAGTCGGTGGCGGATCTCATCGACGAGGTTTAGGGGCGGGGTGCCCATGGCACGATGGACGGCGAGATGGCGGACGACGGACTTCGGAGCGAGCGGCGGCCCGATCGACGCGTCGAGCGTCGACTGGCCAACCGCCAGGTCATCGAGGACGCCGCCCTCTGGCTCTTCGCGACGAAGGGCTACGAAACCACCACGGTCGACGAGATCGCTGCCGCCGCTGGGGTGAGCGTCCGGTCGTTCCACTACCACTTCCCGACGAAGCGGGACGTGCTGGTCGGGGACCTCAGCGGCCAGGCGGACGACCTGGCCGCCGCGCTCGCCGCCCAGCCGGACGGGCAGCATCCGCTGGTGGCGCTGCGGGCCGCGCTGCACGCGATCGGCCTGCAGCAGGACGTGCGCCACCGGGAGCGGACGCTGCTGCGGGCGCGCATCCTGCGGGGCGAACCGCACCTGATGCCGCTGGCGCACGAGCTGTTCCGCGGGTTCGGCCGGGTGCTGGCCGAGGACGTCGCCCGCCGCTCCGGTCTCGACGCCGAGCGGGACGCCTATCCGCGGCTCGTCGCCTCGGTGGCGGTGGCGGCGCTCGGCGCGACCGTGATGTCGCTCGCGCCGGAGCGCTGCGATCAGGGTGCGCTGGAAGAGGCCATCGACAGTGCGCTCGGCTGCGTGCTGGCCGGGCTGCCGACGCCGCCTGCCTGAAGCGGTTCGGACTGAAGCGCTTCGGTCTGGCGGGCCTCGGTCTGGCGGGCCTCGGGTTGCGGGGCATTGGCCTTGGCCGGGATCCGTGCCGCGGGGAAGATCTTCGTGCCGAGCAGCAGGTAGCGCGCCAGGCCGCCGACCGCGGACGCGGCGAGCATGACGGTCAGCTTCAGCCCGGTGCTCGCGTCGGTCACCGTCAGGTCGAGGACGAGCAGCGCGCCGGTGGTCACCAGGTACGAGAGCAGGACGGTGCCGGCCGCGGCGATCCGGGCGGGCAGGCCGCGCCGGTCGCTGCGGAACGTCCAGGACCGGTGCGCCTCGTTCGAGGCCAGCGTCGAGATGATCGCGGCGACGGTGTTCGCGGCCGCGGACGGCATGACGACCAGCAGCGGAACGAAGATCACCGACGAGAGCAGCGTCGACGCGCTCCCCACGACGACGAAGCGGACGAACGGCCAGACGTGCTCCCGAGCCACCGCGATGGCCTTCGTACGGGCGGCGCTGGGCCGCACCACGGCCAGCGCGACGAGCAGCAGCGCGCACCCGATGATGCCGTCCAGCCAGTAGTGGTTGCCGGTCACCACGACGACGATCACGGTGATCACCGGGTGCGCGACCGCGAGCCACCGCCAGCGGCTGCGCAGCGTCCGGACCAGCGCGATCGCGACCAGCACGGCCCAGGCCACGTGTAACGACGGCATCGCGGCGAACTGGTTGGCCAGGCCGGTGCCGACCGGCCCGTAGACGGACTGGCCGTAGACGTGGGCGGTGTCGATCATGCCGTGGCCGGTGAGCATCCGCGGCGGCGCCAGCGGGTAGAGCACGTGCCCGATCAGAGCCAGGCCGGTCAGCAGCGCGAGCGTCCAGCGGAACCACGGATACGCCGACGGCCGCCGCACGAACAGCCAGATCAGCACCGCGGCGGTCGCGGGGAAGTGGACCCGGGCGTAGTAGACGCCCATCGCCTCCACCAGCCATGACCAGTGCAGCGCGGCCTGCTGAACGGTGTACTCGCTGGGTAACCCGATCAGCCGCTCGAAGTCCCAGACCGACTCGGCGTGGCTGAACGCGGTGCCGGTGTGGTGCGACGCGAGGAGCCGCCCGCCCATGTAAGCCAGATACAGCACGGCAACGAGCGGGATCTCCCGGAGCGCACGGCGCAGCAACGTGTTGCCGGCCGACGACGCGACCATCGAGGTCCCAGGAAGAAGAAGTAATCGCAGGGAGCTCATCCGTCACCTCCTACGCGGCACACACTACTGCGCAATGCAAACTAGTACTCAGTGCGCAGGTGAGGGTGCTGGGTTCGGGAGGCTCCGCATCGTCGCTGCTCACAGCTCTTACGGTCTACTAATTTTCAGGATCTGCAAAGTTGCTTAGTACATGCTCTTAATCACAGAGCTAGATCCCTGACACTTCCTGGACATCAAACGGTCCAGTTGACGTTAATCAGCCGCTTTGGGCGGTCCGCTGGAGGCGCGGACGACCAGCTCGGGGGAGAAGCGCACCTGGCGGTGGACGTGCGTATCGGTGGCGTCGGCCTCGGCCAGGAGTAACTCCGCGGCCGTGCGTCCCAGCAGGTGGCGGGGCTGGCGCACGGAGCTGAGCGGCACCGCCGCCGCGGCGGCGAACTCGATGTCGTCGTACCCGACGATCGACAGGTCGCCGGGCACCGACAGCCCTCGCGCCACCATCACCTGCAGGACGCCGAGCGCGAGCAGGTCGTTCGCGCAGAACACGGCGGTCGGCGGGGTGCGCAGGCCGAGCAGCCGCTCGCCGGCATCCCGGCCGGACGCCACGTTCAACGCCGCCCCGGCGATGATCTCCATGTCGCCGCCCGCGAGCGCGCCCCGGTAGCGGTCCGCGCACTGGGCCAGGCTCATCGGTCCGCTGACGTAGGCGATGCGCTCGTGGCCGAGGTCGCGGAGGTGCGCGGCGGCCAGCTCGCCGCCGAGGACGTCGTCCACCGCGACCGAGCAGTGGTCACCCTCGCCCGCGTGCCGGTCGACCAGCACGACCGGCACACCACGCTGACGCATCCGGGTCAGGCGGTCGCCGTCGACGTCGACCGGGGTGATCAGCACACCCTGGACGCGCTGCTCCTCGAGCAGGTCGAGGTAGGCCTGCTCCTTGTCCCGGCGCTCGTCGGAGTTGCAGAGGATGACCGCGAGCCCGGCCTCGTTCGCGGCGTCCTCGACCCCGCGGGCGACGTCGGTGAAGAACGGGTTCGTGACGTCGAGGACCACCAGGCCCAGGGTCCGGCTGCGGCCGGCGCGCAGGTGTCGCGCGGACTCGTTGCGGACGAAGCCGAGCTCGTCGATCGCGCGCCGGACCCGCTCGCGGGTCGCCGGAGCCACCGCGTCCGGGCGGTTGAGCACGTTGGAGACGGTGCCGACCGACACGCCGGCTCGCTCCGCGACTTCGCGGATGCTCGTCGTCCCCATGGGTGCCTCCTGTACGCGGCCTTTGTCTCCGGTGGCGCGGCCTGCGCCGGAGCGTACTGGTTGCCCGAACCTTTTTGAAACGTCTCAACCGATTGCGAGCGGTGCTCGCAGCGCCATCGCCCGTTAACCGCCAGGGTCACGAGAATGTCACGCAGGCGAAACCATTGACACGTGATGGCGCTCACTCGTACGGTCAGCGCCACCGCGTTGAAACGATTCATTCCCCTCATCGGGAAGACCTGCAACGGAGCGTGTCCCGTGTCCCACAGCGAGCCCTCCCGGCCGCTGCTCTCCCTCGAAGGGGTGGGCAAGACGTTCGGAGCGTTACGTGCGCTCGACGGCGTCTCGCTCGACCTGTACCCCGGTGAGGTGCACGCCCTCATGGGTGAGAACGGCGCCGGTAAGTCCACCCTGGTCCGCATCCTGGCGGGCGTCCACCGGCCCGACACCGGCGTCGTCCGGCTCGACGGCGAAGAGGTCACGTTCGCCGACCCGGCCGCCGCGCGCGACGCCGGCATCGCGGTGATCTACCAGGAGCCGACGCTCTTCGGTGACCTCTCGGTGACCGAGAACGTCTTCATGGGCCGCCAGCCGCTCGGCCGCTTCCGCGCGATCGACCGCAAGGCCATGCGGACGCAGGTCGAGGCCCTGTTCGCCCGGCTCGGCGTCGCGCTCGATCCCGACCGTCCGGCCAGCGGCCTCTCGATCGCCGATCAGCAGCTCGTCGAGATCGCGAAGGCGCTCTCGCTCAACGCGCGCGTCATCATCATGGACGAGCCGACCGCCGCGCTGTCCTCCCGCGAGGTCGAGCGGCTGTTCACGGTCGCCCGCACGCTCCGCGAAGACGGCGCCGCCCTGGTCTTCATCTCGCACCGGCTCGACGAGGTCTACGCGCTCTGCGACCGGGTCACGGTGCTGCGCGACGGCAAGTTCGTCTCGGCCGATCCGCTGGCCGACGTGACCGAGGACGAGCTGGTCCGCCGGATGGTCGGCCGCGACCTGGACGCGCTGTTCCCGAAGATCGACACCACGCCCGGTGAGGTCGCGCTGAAGGTCGAGCGGCTCACCCGCGAGGGCGTCTTCACCGACGTCTCGTTCGAGGTGCGCGCCGGGGAGATCGTCGCGCTGGCGGGCCTGGTCGGCTCCGGCCGCAGCGAGATCGCCCGGTGCGTCTTCGGTATCGACAAGTACGACGCCGGGTCGGTCACGGTCCGGGGTTCGTCGCTGAAGGCTGGGCGCCCCACCGCGGCGATCGACGCCGGGATCGCGCTGGTCCCCGAGGACCGTCGCCAGCAGGGCCTGGTCATGGAGCTCTCGATCGAGCGCAACGCCACGATGACGCAGATGGGCGGGCTGGCGCGCTTCGGCCTGCTCAGCGGCCGGGCGGAACGGGCCCGCGCCAAGGAGTGGTCGACCCGCCTGCAGCTGAAGTACCGGCGGCTGTCCGACGCCGTCGGCGTGCTGTCCGGCGGTAACCAGCAGAAGGTCGTCCTCGCCAAGTGGCTGGCGACGCAGCCGAAGGTCCTGATCGTGGACGAGCCGACGCGGGGCATCGACGTCGGCACCAAGGCCGAGGTCCACCGGCTGCTCTCGCAGCTGGCATCCGAGGGCGTCGCGGTGCTGATGATCTCGTCAGAGCTTCCGGAGGTGCTCGGCATGGCCGATCGCGTGCTCGTGATGCGGGAAGGCCGGCTCGCCGCCGAGTTCGACCGCGCCGACGCGACCGAGGAGACCGTGCTTTCCGCGGCCGTCGGGCGGAGGGCAGCATGACCACGGCAGTCGTAGAGAAGCAGCGTTCCGCCGCCGCGCTCCTCGGCCGGTTGGCCAAGGCCCGCGAGCTCGGGCTCCTCGTCGCCCTGTTCTTGCTGTTCGGTGCGACCGCGATCGTCAACCCGCGGTTCATCGGGGTGCAGAGCCTCAAGGACATCCTGCTCAACACCGCGATCGTCGCGTTGCTGGCCGTCGGCCAGACGCTCGTCGTCGTGACCCGCAACATCGACCTGTCGGTCGGGTCGGTCCTCGGGCTCTCCGCGTTCGTCACCGGTCTGCTCTTCGCCGACCACGACATCCCGATCGTGGTCGCGTTCGCCGTCGGCATCGTGATCGGCGCGGTCTGCGGTGTGGTCAACGGTGTGCTGGTCGCGGTCTGCCGCATTCCGGCGCTGGTGGTGACGCTCGGGACGATGTACGTGTTCCGGGGCATCGACTACTGGCTGGCCGGCGGGCGGCAGGTCAACGCCGCGGACATGCCCTCGGCGTTCCTGAAGATCGGTAGCGGCTCGATCGCCGGTATCCCGATCCTTCCGCTCATCGCGCTGGTCCTGCTCGCCGCCGCGGCCTGGGGCATGCGCAACCTGCGCTCGGGCCGCGAGCTGTACGCGATCGGCTCCAACCCGGACGCGGCCCGGCTGGCCGGTATCCCGGTCGGGCGGCGGCTGTTCGTCTCGTTCGTGCTCACCGGTGCGCTCTCCGGTCTGGCCGGTGTGCTCTGGGCCGCCCGGTTCGGCACGATCGACGCCACCGCGGCGACCGGTTTCGAGCTGAACGTCGTGGCCGCGGTCGTCGTCGGCGGTGTCGCGATCTTCGGTGGTAGCGGAACCGTGGTCGGCGCGGCGCTCGGTGCGCTGCTGCTCTCCACGATCGGAAGCGCGCTGGTCGTCCTGAAGGTCGAAGCGCTGTGGGAGCGGGCCATCACCGGCGCGCTGCTGCTGCTCGCGATCACGATCGACCGGGTGCTGGCGATCCGCGCCGAACGTGCCCTGCGGGCCAGCGCGAGCCGAGGCGCCACGACCGTGCCCAACGGCAACGGGGCCGCGCCACCACCCCCACCGGCAGACGAGCCTGCCGTGGCCACCAACGTCTCCGAGGGGAGCACCCGCCGATGAGCACCACGGTTCTCCCTCCGAAGGAGACGTCCGAGCCGCGGCCGTCGGCCTTCGCCGAGCACTCGCCGCTGCGTCGGCTGCTGTCCTGGGAAGGCGCGATCACCGCGCTGCTGATCTTCGCGGTGCTGGCGGCCTCGTTCGGCGTCGAGGGCTTCGCCGACTCGTTCAACCTGACCAACGCTCAGCTCGACATCGTCGAGATCGCGATCCTGTCGCTGACGCTCACGCTGCTGGTGGTGATCGGCGAGATCGACCTGTCGATCGCGTCCAACCTCGGCATGTGCAGCGCGCTGATGGGCGTGCTCTGGAACGCCGGCCTCTCGATCGAGACGATCATCCCGATCACGATCCTGGTCGGCGCCGTCGCCGGAGCGCTCAACGGGTTCCTGGTCACCGTGCTCGGCCTGCCGAGCCTCGCGGTGACGATCGGTACGCTCGCGCTCTACCGGGGCCTGGCGTACGTCCTGCTCGGAGACAAGGCCGTAGCCGACTTCCCGGTCGACTACACGAGCTGGACCAGCAAGACGATCGGCAGCCTCCCGATTCCCAACCCCACGGTGCTGGTGATCATCCTCGCGATCATCGTCGGCATCCTCCTGCACGCGACCCCGATCGGCCGCTCGCTCTACGCGATCGGTTCGAACAAGGAAGCCGCGCGGTTCGCCGGCATCCGGGTCAAGCGGATCACGTTCTGGCTGTTCGTCGCGTCCGGTGCGTTCGCCGGCCTGGCGGCGATCATCTACACGTTCCGCTTCTCCAGCGCCCGCGCCGACAACGCGAACGGGCTGGAGCTGACCGTCGTCGCGGCGGTGCTGCTCGGTGGCGTCTCGATCTTCGGCGGCCGGGGCACGCTGCCCGGCGTCATCGTCGCGGTGCTGCTGGTCGGCGTCATCCGCAACGCGCTGATCCTCGACGACGTCGCGCCGGACACGCTCATGCTCGTGACCGGCGGGCTCCTGATCATCTCCGTGCTCGCTCCCAACGCCGTCACCTGGGGACGGGAGCGATGGCGACTACGAAAGCTGGCCCAGAAGGCCGCTTCGACGTCCTGAATTACCCAACCCCCGCCACACTGTCCGAAAGGCCTCAACAATGATGTTGCTCCGTGCACGGAGAGCCGTCGCGTTCTCCGCCGCGCTCGTCGCGGTGACGCTCGCCGCGGCCGCCTGCGGTGGCACCACCAAGGACTCCAACGACGACTCGGCCGCCGGCCCGGCGTCCTCGGCCTCGGCGAACCCGGACGCTCCCCTCAAGGAGGGGCTGAAGATCGCCTTCCTGCCCAAGCAGGTGAACAACCCGTACTTCACCGTCGCCGACAAGGGCGGCGAGAAGGCGGTCAAGGAGTTCAAGGGCACCTACAAGGAGGTCGGTCCGTCGGACGCGAGCGCCTCCTCGCAGGTTCAGTACATCAACACGCTGACCCAGCAGGGCCAGGACGGCATCTGCGTCTCCGCCAACGACGCGAACGCGGTCGTCCCGGCGCTGACCCAGGCCCGTCAGCGTGGCGTCAAGGTCGTCACGTTCGACTCGGACGCCGCGGTCGCCGGCCGCGACGCGTTCGTGAACCAGGCCGACCCCGAGGCGCTCGGCCGCACCGAGGTGCAGCTGCTGGCGAAGCAGATCGGCGAGAAGGGCAAGATCGCGATCCTGTCCGCGACGCCGAACGCGACGAACCAGAACGCCTGGATCGAGTTCATGAAGGACGAGCTCAAGAAGTACCCGGGCATGGAGCTGGTGAAGGTCGCCTACGGCAACGACGACGACCAGAAGTCCTTCCAGGAGACCCAGGGTCTGCTCCAGGCCTACCCGGACCTGAAGGGCATCATTTCGCCGACCACGGTCGGTATCGCCGCGGCGGCGCGTTACCTGTCGGGCTCGCCGTACAAGGGCAAGGTCGCGCTGACCGGTCTGGGCACGCCGAACCAGATGCGTCAGTACGTCAAGGACGGCACGGTCAAGCAGTTCGAGCTGTGGGACCCGGCCAAGCTCGGTTACCTCTGCGCCTACGCCGCCGCTGCGCTGTCCTCCGGGCAGATCACCGGTAAGGAAGGCGAGAAGTTCAAGGCCGGCGAGCTCGGCGAGTACACGATCGGCAAGGACGGCGCGATCCTGCTCGGCCCGCCCCAGGTGTTCGAAGCCGCCAACATCGACCAGTTCAACTTCTAGTAGTGCACGGCCCGCTGAGGGCCACGCTGCCGAGCCGGCGCGACAACTTGAGTGTCACCTATACGCGGCGTCGTCGCCCCGGATCGGCAGCGAGGCCCTCAGCGGGCTCCAGCTTCAAACCAAGGACAAAACATGCAGCGCGTTTGTCTTCTGGGTCAGGTTGACCCGGAACGTCTGGACGAGTATCGCGAGCGGCACGCCGCGGTCTGGCCCGAGATGCTGGCCGCGCTGTCGAAGCACGGCTGGACCAACTACTCGTTGTTCCTCAAGGACGACGGCCTCCTGATCGGTTACCTGGAGACCGAGGACTACGAAGCGGGGTTGGCCGGTATGGCCGGCGAGGACGTGAACGCCCGCTGGCAGGCCGAGATGGGCCCGTTCTTCATCGGCCTCGAGGGCCGCCGCCCCGATGAGGGCTTCCTGGTCGTCCCCGAAGTTTTCCACCTCGACTGAAAGAAACACCATGTCCCGAGTGACCGAAGTACTCAACAGCCAGCACATCGAGCTGCCTTCCTGGGCGTTCGGCAACTCGGGGACCCGGTTCAAGGTGTTCGCCCAGGCCGGCGTCCCGCGCGACCCGTACGAGAAGATCGCCGACGCCGCCCAGGTGCACAAGTACACCGGTGCCGCCCCGACCGTCGCGCTGCACATCCCGTGGGACAAGGTCGACGACTACGCCGACCTGGCCCGCCACGCCAAGGACCTCGGCGTCGCGATCGGCACGATCAACTCGAACGTGTTCCAGGACGACGACTACATGCTCGGTAGCGTCACGAACCCGGACCCGCGCGTGCGGCGCAAGGCGACCGATCACCTGCTCGAGTGCGTCGATGTCATGGACCAGACCGGCTCCCGTGACCTGAAGCTGTGGTTCTCCGACGGCATCAACTACCCGGGCCAGGACGACATCCGCGCCCGGCAGGACCGCCTGGCCACCGCACTGGCGGAGGTGTACGCGCGGCTCGGTGACGACCAGCGGATGCTGCTGGAGTACAAGCTGTTCGAGCCGGCGTTCTACGCCACCGACGTGCCGGACTGGGGCACCGCCTACGCGCACACGCTGGCGCTCGGTGAGAAGGCCGTGGTCTGCGTCGACACCGGGCACCACGCCCCGTCGACCAACATCGAGTTCATCGTCGCGTTCCTGCTGCGGGCGAACAAGCTCGGCGCGTTCGACTTCAACTCCCGCTTCTACGCCGACGACGACCTGATGGTCGGTGCGGCGGACCCGTTCCAGCTGTTCCGGATCCTGTTCGAGGTGCTGCGCGGCGGCGGCTTCGACCGCGAGCACGGCGCGCTGGACGAGATCGCGTTCATGCTCGACCAGTGCCACAACATCGAGCCGAAGATCCCCGGCCAGATCCGCTCGGTGATGAACGTCCAGGAAGCCACCGCCAAGGCGCTACTCGTCGACCGGGAGGCGCTCGCCGCGGCCCAGGCCGAGGGTGACGTGCTCGGTGCGAACGCGGTCTTCATGGACGCCTACAACACCGACGTGCGGCCGCTGCTGGCTTCGCTGCGCGAGGAGAAGGGGCTGGACCCGGACCCGATGGGGGCCTACAAGCGGTCCGGTTACGCCGAGAAGATCGTCGCCGAGCGCGTCGGTGGGACCCAGGCCGGTTGGGGAGCCTGACCCCTTTCAGACCCCGGCTCGGGCGGGCCGGCCAGGAACCCCCGCCCGAGCCGGTACACACCCGAGTCGCTACCGATCGACCGCGAAGGACTCCGTAATGACGAGCGAGACAGTCGCCGCGCTGCTGGCGCGATCCAATCGACTGGGCGCCGACCCGCGCAACACCAACTACGCCGGCGGGAACACGTCCGCGAAGGGCACTGAGATCGACCCGGTCACCGGTGGGCCGGTCGAGCTGCTGTGGGTGAAGGGCTCCGGCGGTGACCTGGGCACGCTGAAGGAGTCCGGTCTGGCCGTGCTGCGCCTGGACCGGCTGCACGGACTCGTCGACGTCTACCCGGGCGTCGAGCGCGAGGACGAGATGGTCGCCGCGTTCGACTACTGCCTGCACGGCCGCGGGGGTGCCGCGCCGTCGATCGACACCGCGATGCACGGCCTGGTGGACGCCGCGCACGTCGACCACCTGCACCCGGACTCGGGCATCGCGCTGGCGACCGCCGCCGACGGTGAGGCGCTGACCAAGGAGTGCTTCGGCGACAAGGTCGTCTGGATCCCGTGGCGTCGCCCGGGCTTCCAGCTCGGACTGGACATCGCCGCGGTGAAGGAAGCGCACCCGCAGGCGATCGGCTGCATCCTCGGCGGGCACGGCATCACCGCCTGGGGCGCGACCGCCGAGGAGTGCGAGGCCCGCTCGCTGGAGATCATCCGCACCGCGGAGAAGTTCATCGCCACCCGCGGTGCGGCCGAGCCGTTCGGGGCCGTGGTGGATGGGTTCTCGCCGCTGCCGGAGAACCAGCGCCACGCGAAGGCCGCGGCGCTGGCCCCGGTGATCCGCGGCCTGGCGTCCACGGACAAGCCGCAGGTCGGGCACTACACCGACAGCGACGTCGTGCTCGACTTCCTGTCCCGGGAGAAGCTGGCGCCGCTGGCCGCGCTCGGCACGTCCTGCCCGGACCACTTCCTGCGCACGAAGGTCCGTCCGCTGGTCGTCGATCTTCCGAGTACGGCAAGCGTCGAGGAGATCGTGGCGCGGCTCTCCGAGCTGCACGCGGAATACCGCGAGGAGTACCAGGCCTACTACGACCGGCACGCGACGCCGGACTCGCCTGCCCTCCGTGGCGCCGACCCGGCGATCGTCCTGGTGCCGGGTGTGGGCATGTTCAGCTTCGGCGCGAACAAGCAGACCGCCCGCGTCGCCGGTGAGTTCTACGTCAACGCGATCAACGTCATGCGTGGCGCCGAGGCGATCTCCACGTACGCGCCGATCGCCGAGTCGGAGAAGTTCCGCATCGAGTACTGGGCCCTCGAGGAGGCCAAGCTCCAGCGGATGCCGAAGCCCAAGGCGCTGGTCGGCAGGGTCGCGCTGGTCACCGGCGCGGCGAGCGGCATCGGCAAGGCGATCGCGGCCCGGTTCGCCGCCGAGGGCGCGTGTGTCGTCATCGCGGATCTGGATCTGGAGAAGGCGAACGCCGCCGCGGCCGAGCTGGGCTCGTCCGATGTGGCCGTCGGCGTCGCGGCGAACGTCACCGACGCCGCGGGCGTCAAGGCCGCCTTCGACGCCGCCGCGCTCGCGTTCGGCGGTGTGGACCTGGTCGTCAACAACGCCGGCCTGTCGATCTCCAAGCCACTCGCCGACACCACCGAGGCCGACTGGGACCTGCTCCACGACGTCCTGGCCAAGGGCTCGTTCCTGGTCTCGAAGGAGGCCGCGCGGGTGATGACCGCCCAGAAGATGGGCGGCGACATCCTCTACATCTCCTCGAAGAACTCGGTCTTCGCCGGCCCGAACAACGTCGCGTACTCCGCGGCCAAGGCCGACCAGGCGCACCAGGTCCGGCTGCTCGCGGCCGAGCTGGGTGAGCACGGCATCCGGGTCAACGGCATCAACCCCGACGGCGTGGTCCGCGGCTCCGGCATCTTCGCCGGTGGCTGGGGCGCCTCCCGGGCGGCCGTCTACGGCGTGCCGGAGGAGGACCTGGGCAAGTTCTACGCCCAGCGGACGCTGCTCAAGCGTGAGGTCCTGCCCGACCACGTCGCCAACGCCGCGTTCGCGCTGGTCGGCGGCGAGCTGACGCACACCACCGGCCTGCACGTCCCGGTCGACGCAGGCGTCGCGGCAGCGTTCTTGCGATGACGTCACTGTTCGCAGCGGTCGACCTCGGCGCGTCCTCCGGACGCGTCGTGGCCGGCCGGGTCGGGCCGGAGACACTGGAGCTGACCGAGGGGCACCGGTTCGTCAACGAGCCGGTGCGCCTGGCCGGGACGCTGCACTGGAACGTCGCCGGCCTGTACGCCGAGATCCTGCGCGGCCTGCGGTTCCTCGGCCGCGACCACGGCGTTCCGACGTCGATCGGCGTCGACTCGTGGGCTGTCGACTACGGCCTGCTGGACGACGCCGGCGCGCTGCTCGGGCCCCCGGTGCACTACCGGGACGAGCGGACCGAGGGCGTCGCCGAGGAGATCAATCGTCGACTGGGGCCGGACGCGCTCTACCAGCGGACCGGCCTGCAGATCCTGCCGTTCAACACGATCTACCAGCTGGTCGCCGCGCGCGACACGGCGGCGTACCGGGCCGCTCACGACCTGCTGCTGGTGCCGGACCTGATCGGGTACTGGCTCACCGGGGCGCGCGGCGCGGAGGTCACCAACGCGTCCACCACCCAGCTGCTCGACGTCCATACCCGGACGTGGGACACCGCGCTGGCCTCGTCGCTGGGCCTGCGTCCCGAGCTCCTACCGGCGCTCCGGCAGCCGGGGGAGTCGCTCGGCGGGCTCCGGGAGGACGTGGCCACCGAGGTCGGGTTCGACGCCCCGGTCGTTGCCGTGGCGTCGCACGACACCGCTTCCGCGGTGATCGGCGTCCCCGCGGTGGGCGACCGCTTCGCGTACATCTCGTGCGGAACGTGGGGCCTGGCCGGGCTGGAGCTCGACCGCCCGGTGCTCTCGTCGGCGAGCCGGGAAGCCAACTTCACCAACGAAGCCGGGATCGACGGCACGGTCCGGTACCTGCGGAACGTGATGGGTCTCTGGCTGCTGCAGGAGTCGGTGCGGTGGTGGGAGCGCTCAGGTTTGCCTGCCGATCTGCCGACGCTGCTCGCGGACGCGGCGGGGGTCCCCGCGGGTCGCACGGTGATCGACGTCGACGATGCCCGCTTCCTCCCGCCGGGTGACATGCCGGGCCGGATCGCCGCCTACGCCGCGGAGACCGGTCAGCCGGTGCCGAGCGCGCCCGACGAGATCGTCCGCTGCATCCTCGACAGCTTGGCGCTGGCGTTCCGCCGCACGCTGCGGGAGGCCGCCGACCTGGCGTCGCACGACGTCGACGTCGTCCACATCGTGGGTGGCGGAGCGCGCAACGCGCTGCTCTGCCAGCTGACCGCGGACGCGACCGGCCTGCCGGTCGTGGCCGGCCCGGTCGAGGCGACCGCGCTCGGCAACGTGCTCGTGCAGGCCCGTGCTGCCGGGCTGATCGCCGATCTGTCGGACGCCAGGCGCCTGCTCGCCGCCACTCAGGCGACAGTTCGCTACGAACCCCGGCCCGGCATCGACTGGGACAGCCTCGCGGGCCGGCTGGCCTCGAGCATCGCTAAGGTATGAATTAGTGCGAGTTGCCCTGTTTTTGACGTGCTTCAACGACACCATCTTCCCGGACACCGGGAAGGCGGTGGTACGGCTGCTGGAGCGGCTCGGCCACACCGTGGATTTCCCGCTGGCCCAGACGTGCTGCGGCCAGATGCACTTCAACACCGGGTACCAGCGCGAGGCGATCCCGCTGGCCCGGAACTTCGTCGACGTGTTCGGTGAGTACGACGCGGTCGTGGCACCGTCCGGGTCGTGTGCCGGGATGGTGCGGCACTTCTACCCGCGGCTCGCCGCGGTGTCGGGGAGCGCCTCGTTCGCCGACGACGTGGAAGCGATTCGGCCGCGGGTGTACGAGCTGAGCGAGTTCCTGATCGACGTCGCGAAGGTCGAGGACGTCGGCGCGTACTTCCCGCACCGCGTCACCTACCACCCGACCTGCCACTCGCTGCGGATGCTGCACGTCGACGACAAGCCGCTGCGGCTGCTGCGTAACGTCCGCGGGCTGGAGTTGCTCGAGCTCGGCGGTGCCGAGGAGTGCTGCGGGTTCGGCGGGACGTTCGCGCTGAAGAACGCCGAGACCTCGACCGCGATGCTGGCCGACAAGGTCCGGCACGTCCTCGACACCGGCGCCGAGATCTGCGCGGCGGGCGACAACTCGTGCCTGATGCACATCGGGGGCGGCCTGTCCCGGCTGCGGACCGGCGTCGGCACCCTGCACCTGGCCGAGATCCTCGCGTCCACCGAGTCCGAGCCGTACGGGGTGGTTTCGTGACTACGTTCCTCGGTATGCCGCCGGTCGGACAGGGGCGCCTGCACGGTCGGCCGTTCCCCGGCGAGGCCCGGAACGCGCTCGGCAACGACCAGCAGCGTGCGAACCTGCGCAAGGCCACCGGCACGATCCGCGGCAAGCGCGCGGCCGTGGTCGGCGAGCTCGACGACTGGGAGGAGCTGCGCCTCGCCGGCGCCGCGATCAAGGACCAGGTCCTCTACGACCTGCCGGCGCTGCTCCAACAGTTCGAGGAAGCGTTCACGGCGGCCGGGGGCGTCGTGCACTGGGCGCGGGACGCCGCCGAGGCGGGTTCGATCGTCACCGGGCTCGTGCAGGACGCCGGCGCGAAGCACGTGCTGAAGGTCAAGTCGATGGCCACCCAGGAGATCGAGCTCAACGAGGTGCTGGAGGCCGCCGGGATCACCGCGCGGGAGACCGACCTCGCCGAGCTGATCGTCCAGCTCGGACACGACCAGCCCTCGCACATCCTGGTGCCCGCGATCCACCGCAACCGGGCCGAGATCCGGGAGATCTTCCGCCGCGAGATCCCGGGTGTTGATCCGGAGCTGTCCGACAGCCCCGCGGATCTCGCGGGTGCGGCGCGGACCTACCTGCGGGAGCAGTTCCTCGACGCCACCGTGGCGATCTCCGGCGCGAACTTCGCGATCGCCGACACCGGCACGCTCTGCGTCGTCGAGTCCGAGGGCAACGGCCGGATGTGCGTCACGCTGCCGAAGACGCTGATCTCGGTCGTCGGCATCGAGAAGCTGCTGCCGACCTGGCAGGACCTCGAGGTGTTCCTGCAGCTGCTGCCCCGGTCGTCCACCGGGGAGCGGATGAACCCGTACACCTCGTTCTGGACCGGCGTCACCGAGGGCGACGGCCCGTCGAACGTGCACGTCGTGCTGATCGACAACGGTCGGACGCGGGTCCTCGCCGACGAGATCGGACGCCAGGCGCTGCGCTGTATCCGGTGCTCGGCGTGCCTGAACGTGTGCCCGGTGTACGAGCGGGTCGGCGGGCACGCGTACGGGTCGGTGTACCCGGGGCCGATCGGCGCGATCCTGTCGCCGATGCTCACCGGGTTCGGGGACCACGGTTCGATCAACACGACGTTGCCCTACGCGTCCTCGCTATGCGGGGCCTGTTTCGAGGCGTGCCCGGTGCGGATCGACATCCCCGAGGTGCTCGTCCACCTGCGAGCCGGGGCGGTCGACGCGAAGCGCGAGAAGAAGCTCCCGACCGCCGAGCGGCTGGCGATGAAGGCGCTGGGCTGGGTGTTCGAGAAGCCGTCGAGGCTGGCCGCGGCGCAGAAGGCGGGCTGGGCCGGGTCGGCGCCGCTCGGTGGCAGGAGTGGTCGCATCGGAGCCTTGCCCGGGCCGCTGGTCGGCAAGTGGACGTCGGCGAGGGACGCACCGACCGTACCGAAGGAGAGCTTCCGGGCCTGGTGGAAGAAGAACCACTCATGACGAGCGCGAAGGACGAGATCTTCGCCCGGCTCCGGGCGGCCGTGGCCGAACACCCGGGGCGGGGCGCCGGGGGCCTGCCGCGCGACTACCGGGGCGCCGGGGGAGTTGACGGCCCGGTCGACCTGGATCTGCTCGTCGAGCGGCTGGAGGACTACAAGGCGACGGTTCGCCGCACCACGTCCGCGGGGCTTGCCGCCACCGTGGCCGCGGCGCTGCGTGATCGCGGGGTGCGGCGGCTGGTCGCCCCGGCGGGGCTGCCGGAGGAGTGGCTCGGGGCCGTCGACGGCGTGGAGTTCGTCGCCGACTCCGCGGACCTCGGGCCGCACGATCTGGACACCGTGGACGGGGTGATCACCTCGTCCGCGGTGACGATCGTCGCGACCGGCACGATCGTGCTGGACGCCGGGCCGGGCCAGGGGCGGCGTGCGCTGTCGCTGGTGCCGGATTATCACCTGTGTGTCGTCCTGGGCGACACCGTTGTCGACGGCGTACCCGCCGCCGTCGCGCGGTTGGACGCCACGCGTCCGCAGACCTGGATTAGCGGCCCGTCGGCGACGAGCGACATCGAGCTCAATCGCGTCGAAGGCGTCCACGGCCCCCGCACCCTCGAAGTGATCGTCGTCGCGTAGCGGGAGCGGACCCGTTCGGGCCGGCTATGGCTCGCCTACGTGGGTCCACTTACCTCGTCAGCCTCGGGCACGATAGGTGAAATGGGGAACCTGCTCGCCGTCAGCGACCTGCACGTCGGATACAAGGAGAACAGGGACGTCGTCCGGTCGCTGCGTCCTCTCGCCGAGGACGACTGGCTGATCGTCGCCGGGGACGTCGCCGAGCGGCTGGAGCACGTCGCCTGGACGCTCAAGGTGCTGACGCTCTCGTTCTCCACGGTGATCTGGGCACCCGGCAACCACGAGCTGTGGACGTCGCCCAAGGACCCGGACGCGCTGCGCGGAGCAACGAAGTACGACGCGCTGGTGGAGATGTGCCGCGCGCTCGGTGTACTGACCCCGGAGGATCCGTACCCGACGTGGGACGGCGGCGCGGAGCCGATCACGGTCGCGTCGCTGTTCACGCTCTACGACTACTCGTTCCGGGCCGAGGGCCTCACCGCCGAGCAGGCGCTGGCGCAGGCCTACGACGCCGGGATCGTGGCCACCGACGAGGCGCTGCTGCACCCGGACCCGTTTCCCAGCCGTGCGGAGTGGTGCCGCGCCCGGGTGGAGCACACCCGGGCCCGGCTCGACGCCGAGCTGCCGGAGGATCAGCGGACCGTGCTGGTGTCGCACTGGCCCCTGCACCCGACGCCGACCAAGCGACTGCGGTACCCCGAGTTCGCCCAGTGGTGCGGAACGACGCTCACCGCCGACTGGCACCTGCGGTACCGGGCGGCGGTGGCGGTCTACGGGCACCTGCACATCCCGCTGCGGGACGTCGTCGACGGGGTGCCGTTCCAGGAGGTTTCGCTCGGCTACCCCCGCGAGTGGAAACCGCGGTCCCGCCCCCACGGCCTGCCCCGCCTGATCCTCCCCGCCGCTACTCCCTGACGGTCCTCAGAAGTCCTCGTCGTCCAGCGCCTCGTGGACCACGTGCCGGAGCCAGTTCACGTCCCCGTCCCCGACAGTGGCCACGAGCCCGGCCACCAGCCAGATCATCGCGGGCGCGGACTCGTCCCCCAGCAGGTCGAGCAGGTCTCCCACGGTCAGTTCGCCGGACTTACCGAAGAGCTCCTGCTGCGCAGCCGGATCCTTCGTCCGGCACAGGGGGATTGCCACCACCGCGGCCCGCTGGGCGTACTCGCAACCGAAGGTGTCGCTGACCCACGCGGTGGCGGCTTGCAGCTCCACTTCGTCGATCCCGGCTCGCGAGGCGGCGAACAGCAGGATCAGCGTGCACCGCAGGACCGCGAGGTACGCGGCCTCGGCGGCGTCCTCGTCCTCCTCGTACGAGACGCGCCGGGGTAGGTCGAGGATGGCGCGTGCTGCCGCGGTGTCAGCGTCACCGTCGACCAGGGCGGAGACGATGTCGTACAGCTCGTC